>JAFGBC010000329.1 GCA_016933355.1 Candidatus Aminicenantota bacterium | reverse complement strand
GAACGCGCCTTCGAACCATCCTGCCCAAGCCCTTCCGAGACGGGAGCGAAGTCTCGGGCGATCTTGACCGGAGCGGGGAGCGATGCCCGTTGCTTCCCCGCTCCGCCAAAGCGGACCGATTGATGAGGAACGGCATTCATGGTAATTTGGACCCGAAGCCATGAAATTCCTGCTGGTCGTCCTCCACGCCCTCGCCTGCGGCTTGTTCTTCTGCCTCCTCCTGGCCCTGCTCGTCCTGAACCTCAACATCAACGTCCCCTTTCGCTTAGGTCTTCTCCTGGGGATCGCCCTCTTCTTGAGCCTGAGCTACGGCGCGGCCGTGACCCTCGCCGGCGTCCTCGTCTTTTACTTCGTCCAGTTCTTTTCCGGACGCCGCAGCCGCCTCCTGTTTTCGCCGACGTTCCTGACCGCGGGCTTTTCGGTCCTCCTCCTCGTCTTCTTAGCCCTGTTCTGGGAGAACTACAAGTATTTCCTGTCCTTCTTCGACCCGGCGACCCGTCTTTTGCTCCGGGGCCAAATCCTGGTTTTCTTCGGGCTCAGCCTGGCCGGCCTCAGCCTGACCTACGGCTTTCATTACTATAAGAAGAAGGCCGCCTTCTTCATCGCCTACGCCGTCCTGCTGGCCGGAGCCCTTGCCTACGGCATCGGCCAGAGGGCCGCTTACCCCCGGCCCGAGCCGCGCGACCGGGCCACGACGCTCGAAGTCAAGCGGCCCCAGAAGCGGGTCGTCCTGATCGGGCTCGACGGCCTGAGCCTCGACTTCATCATCCCCAGCGTCCCCCAGGGCACCCTCCCGAACTTCGGCTGGCTCATGGACAAGGGCAGCTGGGGACGGCTCGAAAGCTTCTCCCCGACCGAGCCGACCGTCCTGCGGACCTCGACGGCCACGGGCAAGTTCCCTTACCAGCACAGGCGGATCTCGCCGTCGCGCTACCGTCTCCTCTTCTGCCCCGAAGAGATCGAGGTCGTCCCCCGCTTCATGCTGTTCAAGCAGCTGACCCGGACCGGCCTGCTGACCGTCGTGCCGGCCGAGCCCCCGGCCGTCGTCCGCGACATCTGGAGCATCTTCGACGACAACCGGATCTCCTCGTTCCGCGGGGAATCGCGGCTCCAGGCTGCGGAGGCCGCCCCGGCGGCGCCCAGCCAGGCCGAGGCGGCTCCGGCGCCCGGCAAGGCGATCGACGTTTTCTTCAAGGGCTTCGAGACGGACCGCAGCCCGCTGTTCGGGATCGTCCGCCGGGCGTTCGCGCTCGACGCGGCCGCCGAGGAAGACGCCTTCGCGGAAAAGAACCGCCTCCAGCCCCGGGTCTATTCCCTGCGCCTCAACGGGCTGAACACGGTCAAGACCTACTTCTTCAAGTTCAGCTTCCCCGAACGCTACGGCAGCATCGCCCACGAGGACATCACCCGCTTCAGCTCCGTCATCCCCCGCTATTACCATTACTACGACCAGCTCATCGGCAAATACCTGGCCGGCCTCAAGGACGACGACCTGCTCGTCGTCTACTCCTCCCACGGGATGGAGCCCCTCCCGTTCTGGAAGCGGTTCGTGGAATGGATCCTGGGCGACCCCGAGGTTTCGGCCGATCACGAAAACGCGCCGGACGGGGTCATCTTCCTCTACGGCCGGGGCGTCCGGGCCGGGAACACGGCCGATCGCTTCCGGCTGGTCGACCTGGCGCCGACCCTTCTCTACTTCATGGGCCTGCCGGTCGGGCGGGACATGGACGGCATCGTCCAGAGCGGGATCTTCAGCCGGGAGTTCACGTCCGAGAACCCCGTCTTCTACATCTCGTCCTACGAGGACGTCGCCCTGACGAGCGAGGGCGGAGCGGGGCGGCGGCCTTGAACGCGGGCGGCGACGGGCTCAGCGGATGATCTTGAGCATCCGGCGCCAGCGGGCCTTGGGCAGGAAGGTCGCGAGCTTCTTGAGGCGCTCGCCGACCGAGGTCTGGAGGTAGGCGTTGCGCTCGGCCGCGTACGAGAAATAGATCAGCCAGGGCCGGCCCTTGACATAGCTTAAGGGCAGGAACCCCCAGTAACGGCTGTCCCAGGAGTAGTCCCGGTTGTCGCCCATCATGAACATGTGGCCGGGCGGGACCGTGACCGGGCCGTAGTTGTCCCGGATCAGGTCGTCGTACTGGTAGTATTCGCTCTTGGTGTAGAGCTGGCTGTCGCGGTGGACCTTGAACGGCTCGGCAACGGGCTGGTCGTTGACATAGACCTGCTTGTCCCGGATCTCGACCTTCTCGCCCTCGAGGGCGACGACCCGCTTGACGTAATCCTTGTTCAGCTCCTGGGGGTATTTGAAGACGACGATGTCGTGGCGCCGGATGGGGCGGTTGGGAAGGACGGCGTCCTCCAGTGCGGAGCGGGGCGCGGCGTAGGCGAACTTGTTGACGAGGAGAAAGGCGCCGATGAGCAGGGTCGACTCCATGGAGCCGGTCGGGATCTGGAAGGCCTGGACGACGAAGGTCATGACGAAGAAGACGAAGACGGCCGTCTCGACGATGAGCTCGAAATACTCGCGCAGGACGCTCTTCTCGCGGACCTTCTTCCGGCGCGTCTTCCGGACGGGAGGCGGAGGGTCGGTTTTCTGGGGTGAGGCCGGCTTGGGGGCCGATTTGGGCGTCGTCTTGTCTTCGCTCATGAGTCTCCGGTTCAAGGGCCTAATATAGCGAAAAACCTCGGGCGCGACAAGTGCGTTATATGCTCGACATCGCCGAGGAGGAGCTCGGGGCAGGATGGCTCGAAGGCACGGGCGCTGGCGCGGGGGTATCGGGAGGACCGAGGGGCTGATCAGCGACAGGACCCGTGAGATGGCCAATCATGGAGAAGGGCGATGGGATCGTCGACGAAGAAGGCCGTATGAGAGCCGGAGCGGGCAGGGTCCCT
>JAFGBC010000107.1 GCA_016933355.1 Candidatus Aminicenantota bacterium | reverse complement strand
TGGATCGCCCGCGAGGCGTCCCGGCTCGAAGGCCTGGCCCGCATCCTGGTCCAGGACATCCGGCCCCTTCTGGCCGAGGAGCGGCGGGCCGATCTCGTGTCCAGGGTCCGGCGCGCGGGCGACGACGGCGAAGTCCGGATCACCGTGGTCGACATCAAGGGCACGGTGCTGGCGGATTCGGCGGCCGAAGCGCGCACGATGGAAACCCATCATTATCGGCCCGAGATTTTCGCGGCGCTCTCCGGTCAGACCGGCTCGGCCCGGCGCCCGAGCCCGACACTGGGCCGGGACATGCTCTATATCGCGCTCCCGGTCCGCGAAGGCGACGGGATCGTCGGAGCGGTCCGGGTCAGCCTTTATCTGCAGGACATCGACGAGCTCCTGGCCTCGATCCGATCGCGGATCCTCCGCATCTCCGCCCTCGCCGTCCTCCTGCTCCTCGGCGCGGCCTTCCTGTTCGCCCGCCACATCGGCCGGCCCGTCCGCGACCTGACCGCCGCCTCGCGGAACGTCGCCGCCGGCGATTTCCAGGCCAAGGTCTTCGTCAGGAACAAGGACGAGCTCCGGACGCTGGCCGAGAGCTTCAACGCCATGACCCTCAAGCTTAAGACGCTCTTCGAAGAGGGCGAAGCCCAGCGGGACGAGATGAGTCAGATCATCGGGTCGATTCGGGAGGGTCTCCTGGTCATCGGCCCCGACGACAGGATCCTCATGGCCAACCGGAGCTGTGGGACGCTCTGCCGCATCGAGGACGCCGTCGGCAAGCACTACTGGGAGGTCAT
Organism: Candidatus Aminicenantota bacterium; assembly: GCA_016933355.1. Taxonomy (GTDB): domain Bacteria; phylum Acidobacteriota; class Aminicenantia; order Aminicenantales; family JAFGBC01; genus JAFGBC01. The sequence goes on along the minus strand of JAFGBC010000107.1, from coordinate 3,296 downwards.
CCGCCATCCCGGCTTTCAGGAGGCCGCCGCGCGCGTCGAAGAGACGAAGGCGCCCGCGGTCGAGGAGATCGACGTCGACGACCGGAGCCTTCTGGCCAGCATCGTCTGGGTGCCGGCCCGCGAGCGGAGGATCGTCACTCTTTTCGACGTGACCGAGGTCCGCCGTCTCGAGCGGATCAAGCGCGAGTTCGTCGCCAACATCTCGCATGAGCTCCGGACGCCGCTGACCGCCGTCAAGGGCTTCGCCGAAGCCCTGACGCCCGGACCGAAAGAAGCCGACCGGCGCGCCCTGGAGGCCATCCGCCGCAATACGGACCGTCTCATCGCGATCGTCCAGGATCTTCTCGTCCTGTCGAGCCTGGAAGAAAGAGGAACGGCCCTGGACATCCGTCCCGTCGGCCTGGGGCCGCTCCTGAGAGATGTCCTGGACGGGTTCGAGGCCAGGGCGGCGGAAAAGGGCATCGCCCTCGGGCTTCAAGCGGAAAAGGGCCTTCCCGACCTCCCGGCCGACGCTTTCCGGCTCGAACAGCTCTTCCAGAACCTCGTCGAAAATGCCCTCAAGTTCACGGAGAAAGGCCGCATCGACGTCGTCGTGCGGCGCGAGAGGGACGCCCTGGCCGTCGAAGTCCGCGACACCGGGATCGGGATTCCCGAGGAGCACCGGCCGCGCATCTTCGATCGCTTCTATGTCGTCAACACATCACGGGACAAACGTCTGGGAGGGACGGGACTGGGCCTGTCCATCGCCAAGCACATCGTCCTCCGCCACCGGGGGACGATCGACGTCGAGAGCCGGCCCGGACGCGGCACCGTCTTCACGGTCCGTCTGCCGCTCGCGGCTTGAGTCGTTCCCTCCCGGAGTGTTAGAATTCCTGCCTGCGCGGGAAAGAGGATGATTTACTATCTCGGCCTGGGTTCCAACCTGGGCGCCAAGTCGCGGAATTTAGCGGGGGCCGTGCGCCGGCTGGAGGACGCCGGCATCCGGGTCGTCCGCACCTCCTCCCTGTACCGAACCGAGCCGGTCGACGTTTCCGATCAGCCTTGGTTCCTGAACGCGGTCGTCAAAACCTCATCAGGCCTCGCGCCGGAGAGTCTCCTCGAACGGCTCCAGGGCATCGAACGCGCCATGGGACGGGTGCGGACGCGGCCCAAAGGTCCGCGCACGATCGACCTCGACATTCTTCTGGCCGGCCGGCGGACGATCCGGACCGAACGCCTCACCGTCCCTCATCCGCGTCTGGCGACGCGGCGCTTCGTGCTGGTCCCTCTGGCCGAGATCGCCCCTCGGGCCGTGCATCCCGGGCTGCGGAAAAGCGTTGAGTCCCTCCGGCGCGCCGCCCCGGACCGCTGTCGAGTCCGCAAGCTCCCGGCCGCGCCTGGATTCCCGGCGGAGCGGCCCGGCCGGAGCCGGACCGTAAAGGAGCAAATCCGACGAGCTTCGACGGCGAGGTCGGCCCGCCGATCCAGCCCTAGAACGCGTTCGGGATATGACGGAGCAGGGGAGGACGGCCGGCTTCGATCTCGACCGCGATGACGTCGAACCGGCAACGGCAGCCGCGGATCCGTCTTCCGACGAGATAAGCTTGGGCGATCTTCCGGATCTGGCGCTGCTTGGCGGCCGTGACCGCCTCCTCCGGCCGGCCGAAAGCCCGGCCCTGACGGGTCTTGACCTCGACGAAGACGAGGACCGGACCGTCCCGGGCGACGATGTCGATCTCGCCCCTTCCGAAGCGCCAGCCCGTCTCGACGATCTCGAATCCCCTGGCCCGCAAGTGCTCGACGGCGGCCGCTTCCCCGGACCGCCCCAGTGCCAGACGCGAGGGCCGGGGACAGGCTTCCAACTCCGGAAACTTCGCCAGGGGAATACGCCTCCGCTATTGACGGACGCGTTTCCAGCGGACGCCGTCTCGCGTGTCTTCGAGGACGATGCCGCGGCTGAGGAGAACGTCGCGGATCTCGTCGGCCCGCTTGAAGTCGCGGGCGCTCCGGACGCGCTCCCTCTCGTCAATGAGGGCGGCCAGGTCGGCCGGCAGGGTCTCGTCCTTGGCCTCGGGCAGCACGGCCAAGACCCGGTCGAAGGAGCGGAGGGCGGCTTTCAGGACTTCGGCGTCGGCCTTCCCGACCGCGTTCCGGGCGATCAGGGCGTTCGCCTCACGGACGAGCTCGAAGGCGGCGGTCAGGCCGGCCGCGATGTTGAGGTCGTCGGACAGGCCTTGCCGGAACTTGCGGTCGGATTCGGCGACGAGCCGGGAGACGTCCGGGCCGGCGGCGCCCTCGGGGAAAGCGCGGTGGTCCAGCTCGTAGGCAAAATCCTGGATGCGCTGGACGGCCGCCTTGGCCTGGTCGACCGCTTCGAAAGTGAAGTTGAGGACTTTGCGGTAGTGCGTGCCGAGGAGAAGGAAGCGGAGGGCGACGGGCGAGATCCCGCGCGCGGCCAGGTCGGCCAGCGTGTACTGATTGCCTTTGGACTTGGCCATCTTCTCGCCGTCCACGATCAGATGGTGGCAGTGGAGCCAGTTCCGGACGAAGGGCTTGCCGCTGAAGGCCTCGGACTGGGCAATCTCGTTCTCATGGTGGGGGAAGATATTATCGACCCCGCCGCAGTGGATGTCGAAGGTTTCGCCTAAATATTTCGAGCTCATGGCCGAGCACTCGATGTGCCAGCCGGGGCGGCCCGGGCCGAGCGCGGTGTCCCAGGACGGCTCGCCCGGCTTGGGCGCCTTCCAGAGGGCGAAGTCCTGGGCGCTCTCCTTCTCGTACTCGTCGGCCTCGATGCGCGCGCCGATCCGGGAGGTCGTCTTGAGCTCGTCGCGCTTGATCTTAGACAGCTTCCCGTAGCCCGGGAACTTGGCGATGCTGAAGTAGATCGACCCGTCCTTGCGGTAGGCGTAGCCCTTGGCGAGCAACCCCTGGATGATCCGGACCATGTCGGGGATATGTTCGGTCGCGCGCGGATAACGGTCGGCGGGGGCGATCCGCAGCGCGGCCAGGCCCTCGAAGAAGGCGTCCGTGTAGACCTTGACGAAGTCGGCGATCGGGACGCCTTTCGCGCCCGCGTCGCGGATGATCTTGTCGTCGACGTCGGTGATGTTCATGACGTGGACGACCTTATAGCCCATGAAGACCAGGAAACGCTTGAGCAAGTCCTCGAAGACGTAGGCTCGGTAGTTGCCGATATGATTGTAGTTATAGACGGTCGGGCCGCAGGTATAGAGGCGGACCTCGCCCGGAACGAGCGGTTCGAAGGGGACGACCTCGCCCCGCAGGGTGTCGAAGAAGCGGATCATTTCTTGTCG
>JAFGBC010000328.1 GCA_016933355.1 Candidatus Aminicenantota bacterium | reverse complement strand
GGGCTCGCGGACGTCCCCTTCGCGCAGCGTCTCCAGGGCATGGCCGCGGACGTCGTAATGGTAGATCCCGGACGGGAGGCCTTCGACGTTCTGAGCGGCGACGTACGTTTCAACCGGATAAAGGGCTCCGGCCGAGGGGGCCGCTCGGAGCTCGCAGCCGTGGGCCCTTCCCGTGATCCCCTGGATCGCCCAGAAGAGCTGGCTTAAATCCGCGACCGGCATAGCCGCGCCCCGGAAGTGCCGCTCGCTCCGCCGCGCCCGGACGACGTCCCAGAGGGGAGGGCCGCCTTTCCGCTCCGGCGCGGGCAGCATGACGCGTTTGGCCGCGGAGTGGGTCTTGTAGGGGGCCGGCCGCGCGTCCCAATCCAGGCCGCCGCCCGGGAGCTTCCCCCGTTCGTATTTCGTTTCGTCCTGGAACCGTTCGCCGGGACCGGATCGAGGGCTCATGGCTCGCCTCCTGCGCTTCAATGATAGCAGAATCCGGACGGGAGCCCCAGGCGGCCTGGCCGCCGGGGGACGAACCGGTCCTTTGTTTGACAATTGGGGGGCGTTTACCTAATATGAAGGTTACCCCACGGGTGAAAGTGCGGGCCTTTTTGGGTATGAGATTGAAATGCCATATTTTACCTGCCGGCTAGCGAGCGCCGAGGGACGGACCTTCTCCCAGACCGTCCTGGCCGGCTCCCACGACGAATGCCGGCGCCGCTTCGAGGACGATGGGCTGTGCGTCCTGTCCGTCCGGCGCGACTGGAAGAAGATCGAAATCCGCTTCTCGCTGTTCGGCAAGAAGGTCAAGCAGCGCGATTTCCTGATGTTCAACCAGGAGCTGATGGCCCTGATCAAGGCCGGTTATCCCATCCTGCGCGGCATGGAGATCATCGTCGGCCGGGTCAAGAGCCTGCCCTTCAAAGAAGTCCTGATGGACGTCGAGAAGAGCGTCCGGGGCGGGAAAGCCCTGTCCGAGGCCTTTGCCGTCCACGAAGCCCAGTTCGGCACCGTCTACACCGCCTCGCTCATGGCGGGCGAACGGAGCGGAAACCTGGCCGGGGCCGTCGGCCGCTATCTGACCTACGCCAAGACCGTTTCCCGGACCAAATCCCGGATCCGTTCGGCCCTGACCTACCCGACCCTGCTCATCCTCTTTGCCGGCGGCCTGCTGACGATCCTCATCAATTTCATCCTGCCCCGCTTCTCCGATTTCTACCTGGACTTCGAAGCCAAGCTGCCGGCCGTCACCCGGGGACTGATGTCGGTCGCCGGGTTCCTCCGCGGCCTCGCGCCCTATCTCCTCGGCCTTGCCCTCGTCCTGGCCGTCGTCTTCGTCTGGGCCCGGAACCGAGCGGAAGGCCGCGTCCGGATCGACCGCCTGCTGCTCCGCATCCCCTGGGCGCGCACGCTGCTGATCGAGTCGGGCGTTTCTCTGTTCAGCCGGACGCTGGGGCTCCTCCTCGAAGCCGGGATCAGTCTGGTCCAGGCGATCGGGATCGCCCGCCACGCCGTCCCCAACCGCTATCTAGTCCGCCGGACCGCGGCCTGTCAGGACCGGATCAAGAACGGCCAGACGTTGTCCGACACCCTGGCCGAGACGCAATTCTTCCCGCCCCTGGCCCTGGACATGATCCGGATCGGCGAGAGCTCGGCCAACCTGGAGGGGATGCTGGCCGAAGTCGCCGATTTCTACGACGCCCGGACCCGGAGCCGGATCGACACCCTGGTGTCGCTCATCGAGCCCGTCATCATCATCCTGATGGGGCTGGTGGCGGCGGCCATGCTGCTCGCCGTCTACCTGCCCATCTTCAACATCATCCAGGTGGCCCAATAGCATGGCGAAGCGCGGCGAGAGCCGGGGCGGGGACCGCAAGGACCTGAACGCCGAGGAGCGCGAGACCCGCAAGCTGGCCGAGCGCTACAACGTCCCGTTCATCGAGCTGGCCGGCTATCCGGTCGCCCGCGACCTCGTCCAGTCCATCCCGGTCGACTTCCTGTACCGGATGAACTTCATCCCGCTCGGGGAGCAGGACGACCGCGTCCAGATCGCGATCGCCGACCCTTCGGACCTGGCCGCGATCGATGCCATCGAGTCCTTCCTGGGCCGCAAGGTCCAGGTCCTGGCCGCGCCGCGCCGCGCCATCCAGGAAGCCCTGCGACGGAGCGAGACGGCCCTCCAGGTCCTCAAGGACGCGACCGAGGGCTTCATCATGCAGGTCGTCGAGAAGGAGTCGGGCGAGGAGGAGGAAGTCCTCTCGATCGAGAAGTTGGCCGACCAGGACGGCTCGATCATCAAGCTCGTCAACACGATCATCTTTACCGCCGTCCAGAAGCGGGCGAGCGACGTTCACATCGAGAGCAAGGACGAGCGGATGATCATCAAGTACCGGATCGACGGCGTCCTGAGCGAAGCCCTCGAGCCGATCGACAAGAAATTCATGGCCCCGATCATCTCCCGGGTCAAGGTCATGTCCGACCTCGACATCGCCGAGCGCCGCGTCCCCCAGGACGGCCGCTTCCGGCTGCGGATCAAAGACAAGACGATCGACTTCCGCGTCTCGATCATGCCCTCGATTTACGGCGAGGACGCCGTCATCCGCATCCTGGACAAGGAGATGATCACCGAGGCCATCCAGGAGCTCCGTCTCGACCTGCTCGGCTTCTCGGACGACTGCCTGCGCCGCTTCCGCCGCTACATCAGCCAGCCCTACGGCATGGTTCTCGTGACCGGTCCGCCCGGGAGCGGCAAGACGACGACCCTCTACGCGGCCCTGACGGAGATCCGGTCGCCCGAGGACAAGATCATTACGATCGAGGATCCGGTCGAGTACCAGGTCGAGGGCATCACCCAGGTCCCGGTCAACGAGAAAAAGGGGCTGACCTTCGCCCGCGGCCTCCGTTCGATCCTCCGCCACGACCCGGACAAGATCATGGTCGGCGAGATCCGCGACCCGGAGACGGCCCAGATCGCGATCCAGTCCGCCCTGACCGGCCACCTCGTCTTCACGACCGTCCACGCCAACAACGTCTTCGACGTGATCGGCCGCTTCATCCACATGCAGGTCGACCCCTACAGTTTCGTCTCGGCCCTCAACTGCACCCTGGCCCAGCGCCTGGTCCGGGTCCTCTGCCCCAAGTGCAAGACGCCCCACAAGCTGACCCGCGCCCAGCTCCTCGAGTCGGGG
>JAFGBC010000009.1 GCA_016933355.1 Candidatus Aminicenantota bacterium | reverse complement strand
GGGACGTTCCTGTTCACGCTGATCAGCCTGGCCGTCTTCTATCTCATCCTGACGCCGATCGCCGTCGTCCTCCGGCTGTTCGGCAAGGCCTTCATGGATGTCCGGCCCGACCCCTCTCTCCCCAGCTACTTCGAGGACGCCCCGGAAAGCTTCAGCGTCGAAAAACAATTCTAGGAAGGATCGGCCATGGCGAAATTGAGCATCCTGCGCGAGATGTGGGAATTCATCCGTCTTAAGAAGAAATATTGGCTGCTCCCGGTCATCATCGTCCTTCTCCTCCTCGGCGCCCTGCTCTTCCTGAGCGAAGGCAGCGCCGTGGCGCCCCTCATCTATACCTTGTTCTAGTCCCAGGCGCCTGAAAGCGCGGTCCGCGAGGCCCGGGCTCCGGGCCGGCCGCGCCTCGTTAGAGCAGCTCCTCCCCGCGCGCCTTCCCCGACCGGCCGCGGACGGCCAGGATCTCGGAGGCGATCTCCTCGATCGGCTTGAGCGTGACGTTGACGACGGCCCAGCCGGGATGCCGGCCGAAGTAGCTCCGGGCGTGCATGAGCTCGATCCGTACGAATTCGGGGTCCGCGTAGTTGCCGGCGGCCCCCCTGAGGTATTCGTGGCGCGGCCGGCGCAGCTCGGCCAGCTGGCGGGCGTTCGTGTCCAGGCAGAAGACGCGGGAGGGCGGAAGCTTGGACAGGACGGCGGGCGGCTCGTGATCGAGCGTGATCGGGACGTTGGCGACGAACCAGCCCTTGAAGGCGAGGTAGACGCTCAGCGGCGTCTTGAACGTCCGGGAGACGCCGAGTAGGACGATCTCCGCCTTGCGGACCTCTTCGATCCGCTGGCCGTCGTCGTGGCGGAAGGCGAAATCCATGGTCTCGACGCGGCGGAAATAGGATTTGTTGATCTGGGAGAACAGCCCCGGCTTCTCGGAGGGGCTGACGGCGAGCGTTTCGGCCAGCCGCGCCACGAGCGGACCCATCAGGTCGATCGTCTCGACGTTGCTCTCCCGGGCCGAGGTGACGATCGCCTCGCGGACCTCGGACGTAACCACGGTGTGGACGAGGAAGGCGCCGGCCCGGGCGGCTTCGAGGACGACGGCTCGCGCCCTCGCTTTGGTCCGGACCCTGGGCCGCAGGATGATCTCGACCTCGGCCCCCGGGAACTGGGTCAGGGCCGCGCTCAGGGCCTGCTGGGCGGTGCGGCCCGTGCCGTCGGAAACGACGAAGATCCGGTTCAAGCGTCCTCGCGGCCATCATAACGGTCTCCGTCCGCGACTGTCAAGGCGAGGCCCGGCCGCCGGCGCGGCAGATTTTCGTTTATTTCTTCGGGTCGATATCGTATATTACCTAATCCGGCCGGACGGTTCGCCCGCCCGGCCGATGCCCGGACCCCTCTCCAAGGAGAGCCGATGAAGATCTTCTCCCGGAACAGGTTGTTTCGGACCAAGAGCCTCGACCGCTGCCTCCAGGACGCCGAACGGCCCGAGTACCAGCTCAAGCGCGTCCTGGGCCCCGGCCAGCTGATCCTGTTCGGGGTCGGCGCCATCATCGGGGCCGGCATCTTCGCCACGATCGGGACCGCCGCGGCGGGCGACGCCTACCGCCCGGGCGCCGGCCCGGGCCTGATGGTCTCGTTCGTCATCACGGCCATCGTCTGCAGCTTCACCGCCCTCTGCTACGCCGAGTTCACCTCGATCGTGCCCATCTCGGGCTCGGCCTACACCTATTCCTACGCGACCCTGGGCGAGCTCGTGGCCTGGATCATCGGCTGGGACCTGATCATCGAGTACGCCGTCGGGAATATCGCGGTCGCCATCTCCTGGGCCAACTATTTCAAGACCTTTCTGGCCGGGTTCAACCTCCACGTCCCCGACTGGCTGTCGATGGACTACCGGACGGCCGCCAAGATCGTCGACGAAGCGGGGGTCAAAATCGTCTACCGCGACGCGCCGCACATCTTCGGCCTGCCGATCATCTTCAACCTGCTGGCGGTCGGCATCGTGGCCGTCATCACCCTGGTCCTGGTCTGGGGCATCCGCGAGAGCGCCCGCTTCAACGCGATCATGGTCGGGATCAAGATCGTCGTCCTGACCTTCTTCATCATCATCGGCTTTTTCTGGGTCAAGCCGGCCAACTGGACCCCGTTCGCTCCCAACGGATGGGCGGGCATCAGCGCCGGCGCGGCCATCGTCTTCTTCGCCTATATCGGGTTCGACGCCGTTTCGACCGTGGCCGAGGAGACACGGAACCCCAAGCGGGACTTGCCGATCGGGATCATCGGTTCGCTCCTCGTCTGCACGGTGTTCTACATCGTCGTCTCGGCCGTGTTCACCGGCCTCATCTCCTACCCCGACCTCAAGCTCAAGCTGGCCACCGAGCAGGCCGAACCGCTGACGATGGCCCTCCAGCACGCCGCGCCCCACCTGGGCTGGGCGGTCGGGATCGTGGCCTTCGGCTCGGTCATCGCCCACACCGCCGTCCTGCTCATCTTTCAGCTCGGCCAGCCCCGCATTTTCTTCAGCATGTCCCGGGACGGGCTGCTTCCCTCGGCCTTCCGCCGCGTCCACAAGCGCTTCCGGACGCCCCACGTCGCGACGATCCTGACCGGCGTCTTCGTCGCCGTGTTCGCGGCCGTCGCCAGCATCGACGAGATGGTCGACCTGACCAATATCGGGACGCTCTTCGCCTTCCTGCTCGTCTGCGCCGGGATTATCGTCCTGCGCAAGACCGACCCCGACCGGCCCCGACCGTTCAAGGTCCCCAGCGGATGGCTATGGAGCGGGATCCTGTTCGCCGCGCTGACCGTGGCCGTGATCGTCATCCCCTCCTCGCTGACGGCCAAGGTCGCCATTCTGGCCGCCGCGGCCGTCGGGTTCGCCGTATTCCGCAACTACCTCTTCCCGGTCCTGGGCATCCTGTCCTGTCTTTACTTGATCTTCTATCTCCCCCCCACCTCCTGGCTGAGGTTCGCGGCCTGGCTCAACTTCGGGTTCCTGATCTACGTCGGCTACGGCTCCATCAACAGCCGGCTGATGGCCGAGGACATGAAAAAGAGGAGCGCCGAACACCTCGCCTATACGGCCCGGCTCGGCGTCATCCTCCTCCTCGTCGGAAACGTCCTGTTGTTCCTGACCCGCGCCTTCGACCTGCTCCGGATGGCCCAGAAGAGCCTGGCCCATCTGAGCGGCGGCGAGCGGCTTGTCGCTTCCCTTCGCCAGGTCTTCCAGGCCGAGCCCTGGCTCGAGATGTCCTGGTTCCTGATCATCCCGCTCGCCCTCAACGCCCTGATGCTCTGCCCGTTGATCATCCGCCGCACGGCCCAGGCCAACAGCCTGTCCGAGGCCGACAAGCGCTCACGAGCGGCGTCTTATGTGGCCATGGTCGTCTGTGTCCTGAGCCTCATCTATATTTGGGCCGTGATCTTTTAGTCTTCGCGGATAGAGGCGCCCGATGATCCGCCGCATCGCGATTGGACTGTCTCCCCTCCTGCTCCTGGCGCTCTATCCCTTGAGCTCTTTCGTCTTCCTGGGCGATATCCGGCCCTGGCTGCTGCCGCTGTCGCTGGCCGGGGTCCTCTACCTCATGGCCGTCCGGCTTAACCGATCCCCCGCCGCTCGCCGCAGACCTGAAGCCGTCGCCCTCCGGAGCGCCTGGCGGCGGTTTAACGAGCTCCCGCCCGGCGCCGCGGCCGTCCGCCTGTTCTGGGCCGCGCTCGTCCTGTACGTTTTCCTCCTATCCGGAGCCGTCGTCCCTGCCCAGCCGTTCACGGGAGACGAGCCCCACTACCTGCTCATCTCCGAAAGCCTCCTCAGGGACGGCGACATCAACCTCGCCGATGATTACGCCGAGCTGCGCTATCGGGCGTTCTATGGCGGTCCGCTCCGGCCCCACGCCTGGCCGGGTCGGGAAGGGCCCGGCTTCACTTATTCCCAGCATTTCCCGGGAATCTCGGCCCTTGTCGCGCCCTTCTATGCCCTGGGCCGCTTGACGACGACGAACCGCGCGGCCCTGGTCTCGGTCGCGCGCTTCCCCCTGGCCGTCCTGAGCGCCCTTTTGGCTTCCGTTTTTTTCCTGTTCGCTGCCGACATCGCCCGGACGAGGAGCGCGGCTCTGCTCGGCTGGGTTCTGCTCGCGGCCGGGTCGCCGTTCGTCTTCTACAGCTCTCTCGTCTACTCCGAGGTCCCGCCGACCTTGATCACCCTCTCCATCCTCTACGCGCTCGTCTTGCGGAGGCGGACATCGGCCGCCGTCCTCGTCCTTTCCGGCGTCGGCATCGGCCTCATGCCCTGGTTCGGCATCAAATATCTGGTCCTGGCCGGAGGGG
>JAFGBC010000327.1 GCA_016933355.1 Candidatus Aminicenantota bacterium | reverse complement strand
GCTACGAGAAGGCGTTCGTGCTCGTCGACACGGGCGGGATGTTCGGCGTCGAGGAGGAGCCCCTGTCCGGGGCCGTCCGCGACAAGGCTTGGCAGGCCGTCCGCGACGCCCGGCTCGTCCTGTTTCTGGGCGACGGACGGCGGGGCCTCGCCCCGGCCGAGGAGGAGCTGTTCGGCTCGCTCCAGAAGCTGGGCCTTCCCCTGTTCGCGGTCGTCAACAAGATCGACAGCGAAGCACAGGAGGCGGCCGCGGCGGACTTCTACCGGCTGGGGGCGCGGCGGCTCTTCCTCGTCTCGGCCGAGCACAAACGCAACCTGGACGAGCTCGTCGGCGCGATCCTCGACGTCGTGCCCGCCGCCCCGCTGGCGACGGGCGAGCAGCGACCGCTCCGCATCGCGATCATCGGCCGGATCAACGTCGGCAAGTCGTCGCTTATCAATCGGCTCTGCGGCGAAGAGCGGCTCCTCGTCTCCGAGATCCCGGGCACGACCCGCGACAGCACGGACACGCTCGTCCTCCGCAACGGCAAGGCCTTCTGTCTCGTCGACACGGCCGGGATCCGCAAGTTGAGTCACGTCCGCGACAAGCGGGAGCAGGCCGGAATCGTCGCCGCCCGCAAGCACATCCCGGCCGCCGACGTCCTCTGCCAAGTGCTCGAGCTCCCCGAATTCCCGACCCGCCAGGACACGGCCATCGCCCGGCTGGCGGCCGAGTCGGGGAAGCCCCTGGTCCTGGTCCTCAACAAGTGGGACCTCCTGCGGGCCGAGGAGGACGCCTCGTCCCGGCTCCGCAAGGTCCTGTTCCGGCGGCTGGAGTTCGTCTCGTACGCGCCGCTCCTGTTCGTCTCGGCCAAGACGGGCAAGGGCGTCGTCAAGATCCTGGACGCCGCCGAGAAGGTTTACGCCGCAGGAGCGAAGACGGTCGGGACGGCCAAGCTGAACGCGTTCCTGGAGACGGTCCTCCGGAAGCGCCCCCCCCTGGCCTGGGACAAGTCGAGGCCGAAGCTCAAATACATGACCCAGCAGGGGATCCTCCCCCCGACCTTCGTCCTGTTCGCCCACGGCCGGACGCGGCTGCAACAGGCCTACGAAAAATGGCTGATCGAGGCCCTCCGGGAGCGGTTCGACCTGGACGGGACCCCGATCCGGGTCTTCGTCCGGGAAGGGTGATGCGGAGGGAGGGGGGCGTGTTTTTCGGCATTTTTCTTGACTTTGGGCGCGCAATCTATTATAAAATGTGTTTCCGGTGTCGCTCGGATTCGATCTTAGGAGGCCATGATGATTCATAAGAGAACCCAGACGTGCCTGGTCCTCATTCTGGGCGCGGCGCTCCTCGTCTCTCTGACCGCCTGCCAGAAGCTCTCCTACTCCAACCTGAGATCCAACTACCACTTCGGCAAGGCCAATAAGTACTTTGAAGAGAACCTCTTCCGTAAAGCCATCACCGAATATGAGGAAGCCCTCAAGTACAACCCCCGGCGGATCGAGGCCTACCGCTACTTGGGCGAGAGCTACAAGCAGCTCTATAAGCCCGGCACGGACAGCCCGGATAACCAGGAAAGGGCCGCCAAGTCCCTGGAAGCCCTGCGCAAAGCCCTCGAGATCGACGCCAGCGACAAGAACATCATCTACTCGATCGGCGACATGTACGACAAAATGCGCGACTTCAAGAACGCCGAGAAGATGTACCTGCGCATTCTCGACCTCGAGCCCCAGAATATGAACAACTACTACATCGTGGCCGAGTTCTACAAGAAATACGCCGGCGAGAATCCGGTGATCGCCCAGAAGGTCGAGTCCATGTACCTGCGGCGGATCGAGGCCGACCCCGAGAATCCCCAGGGGTACGCCTATATGTCCAATTACTACGATAACCTGACGCCCATCCCGGACTTCGACAAGGCCGTCGAGTACCATCTCCGCCGCATCCAGCTCGACCCCAAGAACGCCGAGATCTTCTACGCGATCGGCGTCAACCGCTTCTTCAAGGCCTACCGCCTCCAGAACCAGCTTTCTCCGAAGGAGCGCGACGCCCTGGGCAAGGAATCCGAGAAGTACCTCCAGAAGACGATAGAGATGGATCCCTCCTACCCCTGGTCCTACGCCTTCATGAACATGCTCTACCGGAACGTCTTCGCCCCGCTTTATCCCGACCGGTCGAGCCGCTACGTTGCGGAAGCCGACCGCTGGGCCGAGAGGTTCCAGGATATTCAAAAGCGGGATGCGGACCGGAAGCGTCTCGAGAAGGAGCTCAAGAAGAGCACGACCTGACGGTCGGGCGCAGACGATAGACGCCGAAGGACTCCGGCCCGGCCGGAGTCCTTTGAACGATAAGAGCTGTGTCCCGGGCGCCCTCGCGGATGAGGGGGCTCGGGGTGAGCCCCCAGCTGACAAGGGGCGGAACGGCTCAGCGGATCGACGGTTTGCATCGGATGGCGTAAGGGACGCGATCGTTTCGTCCGGCCGCAGTCCCGATTATTCTTTATTAAAGGTAAAGGTCGATGAGAACATTTGCTCCGAAGAAGGACGACGTCGAGAAGTCCTGGTGGCTCGTCAACGCCGAGGGCAAGATCCTGGGGCGGCTGGCGACCGAGGTGGCGGGGCTGCTGCGCGGCAAGGGCAAGCCCGGGTTCGCCCCGCACGTCGACACGGGCGATTTCGTCGTCGTCGTCAACGCCGAGAAGGTGGCCGTGACCGGCCAAAAGCTCAGCCAGAAGATGTACTACACCCATTCCCTCTACCCGGGCGGGATCAAGGAGGAGAGCCTCCAGCAGCTCCTGGCCCGGAAGCCCGAGGAGGTCGTCCGGCGCGCCGTGCGGGGGATGATCCCCAAGACCAAGCTGGGCCGCGCCGTCATCAAGAAGCTGAAAATCTACAGGGGCCCCCAACACCCGCACGTGGCCCAGAATCCCAAGAGATACGAGTTTTAGGAGGTCCCTTGAGTCTGATTCAATATTACGGAACCGGCAAGCGCAAGACGTCCATCGCCCGGGTCTATCTCCGGTCGGGCAAGGGCGACTACAGCCTCGTCGTCAACCAGCGGCCCCGGCCCTTCGCCGACTACTTCCGGCTCGACAGCCAGAAGTTCATCATCCGCCAGCCCCTGCTGCTGACCGAGACCGAAAGCAAGTTCGACATCTTCCTGCGCGTCGACGGCGGCGGCGCCAGGGGTCAGGCCGAGGCCATCCGGCTCGGCATCGCCCGGGCCCTGCTCGAGTTCAACAAAGAGCTCCGGCCGGCCCTCAAGGCGGCGGGCCTCCTGACCCGGGACGCCCGGATCAAAGAGCGTAAGAAGTACGGGTTGCTGGGCGCGCGAAAGTCGCCCCAGTACCACAAGAGATAAGGGAGGCATGTCCGTGGTGTCCGTCACGATGAAAGAGCTGTTGGAAGCGGGGGTCCACTTCGGCCATCAGACGAAGCGCTGGAACCCCAAGATGAAGGACTATATCTTCGGCCAGAGGAACGGGATCTACATCATCGACCTCCAGAAGACGATCAAGATCTTCAAGGAGGCCCTCCTCTTCATCCGGTCCATGGCCGAGAGCGGCAGGCCGATCCTGTTTGTCGGGACCAAGAAGCAGGCCCAGGACATCGTCCGCGAGTTCGCCCAGCGCGCCGAGTCCTGCTACGTCAACCAACGCTGGCTGGGCGGTCTGCTGACGAACTTCGCCGTCGTCCGCTCGAGCGTCGAGCGGCTGGTCGAGCTCGACGAGATGAAGGAGGACGGCCGCTGGGAGCTCCTGTCCAAGAAGGAGCGCTCGCGCCACGACAAACTGCACCGCAAGCTCTCCAAGAATCTGGGAGGGATCAAGAATCTGACCGAGCGGCCGGGCGCCCTGTTCGTCATCGACTCCTCCAAGGAGGTGATCGCCATCGCCGAAGCCCGGAAGCTGGGGATCCCGATCGTGGCCGTCGTCGACACGAACGGCGACCCGGAGAGCCTGGACTACCCCATCCCCGGGAACGACGACGCCGTCCGGGCGATCGAGCTCTTCTCCTCGAAGGTCGCCGACGCCATCGTCGAGGGCAAGAAGAACCGGATCGAGAAGAGCCTCCAGGAGGCCGCCGCAGCGACCGCCGAGGGCGCGGAGCCGGCCGAGGGCGTCGAGCCGGACGCGGCGGCCGCCCCGGCCGAGAAGGTCTGAGCGTCGATCGAAAGGAGTCCGTCATGGACATCAGCGCGGATCTGGTTAAGGAGCTCCGGCAGCGGACGGGGATCGGCATGATGGAATGCAAGGCCGCTCTCCAGGAGGCCGGAGGGGATATCGAGAAAGCCATCGAAGTCCTTCGCAAAAAGGGCTATGCCCGGGCCAAGGACAAGATGGACCGGACGGCCTCCGAGGGGCTGGTCGGCTCCTACATCCACACCAACGGGCGGATCGGCGTCCTGGTCGAGGTCAACTGCGAGTCCGACTTCGTCGCCCGCAACGACGAGTTCAAGGACTTGGTCAAGAACATCGCCATGCACATCGCGGCCGCCCGGCCCAAGTACGTCGCGTCCGAGGAGATCCCGGCCGACGTCCTCGAGCAGGAGAAGGCCATCATCCGCGAGCAGCTCAAGGACACCAAGAAGCCGCCCGAGATCTTGGACAAGATCGTCCAGGGCAAGCTCGCCAAGTACTTCGAGGAGGTCTGCCTCCTCGAGCAGGCCTACATCCGGGACGACAAGGTCAGGATCCGGGAGCTCGTCGCCTCCGCCGTCGCCAAGATGGGGGAGAACATCAAGGTCCGGCGCTTCGCCCGATTCGAGATCGCCAAGTCCTGACCGGCCATGACCAAAGCCAAGCCCGCCTATCGGCGCATCCTGCTGAAGCTGTCGGGCGAGTCCCTGCTGGGGGCTAAGTCCTACGGCCTCGACTTCGAGCGGACCCGGGCCATCGCTCGGGAAATCAAGGATATCCAGGCTCTGGGGGTCCAGGTCGCGGTCATGATCGGGGGCGGCAACATCTT
>JAFGBC010000326.1 GCA_016933355.1 Candidatus Aminicenantota bacterium | reverse complement strand
TGCTCGTCGACGCCGAGGCCGAGGAGGTCCAGCTTCCCAGCCTGGAGGGGCTGATCGGGATCCTGCCCGGCCACCAGCCGCTGATGGTCGGCCTGGGCCAAGGGACGCTCTCCTACCGCAAGGGGAGCGGCGGGGAATCGTTCGAGGTCCGGGGCGGGCAGGCCCACATCCTGCCCGACAAGGTCCTCGTCTTTACGGAGTTGAGCCCTGATGAGCCCGAGCCCGGCCCGCAAGGATGAGACCCTGGACGCGTTCTACCGGGGCCGGGTCCTCGTCCTTCAGAAAAAGAAGGGATACCGGTTCTCCGTCGACGCGCCCCTGCTGGCCGATTTCGTCGAGACGCGGCCCGGCGAGACGCTCCTCGAGCTGGGCGCCGGCTGCGGCATCATCGGCCTCCTGTTGGCCGCCGTCAAGCCCTTCCGGCGCCTGGTCGCCCTCGAGATCCAGCCGGCTTTGGCCGACCTGGCCCGGCGCAACGTCGCCCTCAACCGGTTCGAGGAGCGCATCGCCGTCGTCGAGGCGGACCTCCGCGCCTTCGGGCCCGCCGAGCGCTTCGACGTCGTCTTCTCCAACCCGCCCTACATCAAGCGCCGGGGCGGCCACTTGAGCCTGAACCGGGAGCGGACGCTCGCCCGCCACGAGGTCGCCTGCGACATCGGCGATGTCCTGGCCAAGACGGCCGAATGCCTCGCCCCGGGCGGCCGGGCCTATTTCGTCTATCCCGTCCGGCGCGCGAACGATTTCCGGCGCGCGTCCGAGCGTAGCGGGCTGGCCCTGCGCCGGCTCCGCCCCGTCCGGCCCCGGGCCGAGGCTCCGGCCAACCTGTTTCTGGCAGCCTGCGCCGCCGCCGGCGAAGACGGCGGGGGCGCGGCCGAGGAGGCGGCGCCGCTCGTCCTGTTCGGCCCCGACGGCGCCTACACGGCGGAGGCCGATGCGATCTTCTCAGGGAGAGACCATGCTTAAAGCCATCGAAAACATCCAGACCCTCTACAAGTACCGGGTCCTCATCCAGAACCTCATCAGCCGCGAGCTCAAGGCCCGCTACCGCGGGACCGTCCTCGGCTTCCTCTGGTCGTTCATCAACCCGCTCCTGCTCATGATCATCTACACGATCGTCTTCGGGTTCATCATCGGGCCGCGCGACCCGGCCTTCGGGAGCAGCTCGATCCTCTACGCCCTGTTCCTCTTCTGCGGCGTCCTGCCCTGGACCTGGTTCTCGTCCTCGATGGTCGAGTCGGCCAACATCCTGATGATCCAGGGCAACCTGATCAAGAAGGTCCTCTTCCCGGCCGAGATCCTGCCGGTCGTCGTCGTGACCTCGAACTTCATCCACTTCCTGTTCGGCCTGCCCATCCTGCTGGCGGCCAAAATCCTAATCTCGGTTTTCGTCCCCCAGGCGCCGCCCGTTTCGCCCTGGCTCGTGATGCTGCCCCTCGTCTTCCTCGTCCAGTTCGTCTTCTCGCTCGGGCTCGGGTTCCTGATCTCTTCGCTGACCGTCCACTTCCGGGACATCAAAGACATCCTCTCCAACCTCCTGACCTTCTGGTTCTCCGCGACGCCGATCATCTACCCGATGAGCTTCCCGGCCATCCAGAAGTCGTCGCTCTTCCGCCTCTTCCTGACCCTGAACCCGATGACCCATATCATCGGCGGCTACCACGACACCCGGTATTCCGGCCAGGCGCCGGACTGGGCCGGGCTGGGCGGAACGCTCCTCTTCTCCCTGCTCCTGTTCTGGTTCGGCCACACCGTGTTCGACCGGCTCCGCGACTCGTTCCCCGAGGAGGTCTGACGTGTACGCCATCGACGTCGACAACGTCACCCGCATCTACCAGAAATACTCCGCCCGGCACCGTTTCCAGACCTTCAAGAGCGCGCTCCTCAAGGGCAATTTCTTCCGCGCCCTGCGAGCGGACGAGCTGGTGACCGCGCTGGACGGCGTCAGCCTCAAGATCGAGAAGGGCCAGACCTTCGGGATCATCGGCGAGAACGGGTCGGGCAAGAGCACGCTCCTCAAGGTCGTGGCCGGGATCGCCAAGCCGAGCTCGGGCCGGGTCCGGACCGAGGGCAAGGTCTCGGCCCTGATCGAGCTCGGGGCCGGCTTCCACCCCGAGATCACCGGCCGCGAGAACGTGACCATCAACGGGATCATGCTCGGCCTGTCCAAGAAGGAGATCCATCAGAAATTCGACGAGATCGTCCGCTTCGCCGAGCTCGAGAAGTTCATCGACGCCCCGGTCAAGACCTACTCGTCGGGGATGTACATGCGGCTCGGGTTCTCTGTCGCCATCAACGTCAACCCCGACATCCTGCTCATCGACGAGGTCCTGGCCGTCGGCGACGCCGCCTTCGTCCCCACGTGCCTGGACAAGATCGACGACTTCCGCCGCCGCAAGAAGACGATCCTCTTCGTCAGTCACGACCTGCCGACCGTGTCCAAGATCTGCGACCGGGTCGCCTGGATGAAGAACGGCCGGCTCCAGATGGTCGGCGAGCCCAAGCGGGTCGTCGACGCCTACCTCCAGGACATCGCCGTCCAGCAGGAGGAGAAGTTCGAGGAGCAGACGAAGGCGATCGACCTCGAGCAGACGTTCGAGGAGGAGCGCCGCGAGAACCGCTGGGGGGACCGGGCGGTCGAGATCAAGAGGGTCCGGCTCCTGTCGCCCCAGGGCAAGGAGAAGCACGTCTTCGCCCCCGAGGACGGGATGATCGTCGAGATGGAGGTCGAGTCGCCCAAGTTCGTCAAGGACTTCGTCTTCGGGATCGGCGTCTTCAACTCCCAGGGCGTGGC
>JAFGBC010000325.1 GCA_016933355.1 Candidatus Aminicenantota bacterium | reverse complement strand
GGTGTTGAGCTCGGTGAAGGGCACGACGCCGGTCATGACCAGCGAGACGACGATGTAGAGGATCGTGCAGACGACGAGGCTGCCCAGGATGCCGAAGGGCATGTCCTTCTGGGGATTACGCGCCTCCTGGGCCGTCGTCGAGACGGCGTCGAACCCGAGGTAGGCGAAGAAGATGACGCCGGCGCCGCGCAGGATCCCCGACCAGCCGAAGAAGCCGAACTGACCGGTATTGGCCGGGATGAAGGGCTCCCAGAGCTCGGGCTTGATGTGGGCCAGCCCGACGACGATGAAGACGACGATGACCGTGACCTTGACGGCGACGATCACGGCGTTAACGCGGGCCGACTCTTTGATCCCGACAACCAGGATCGACATGATCAAAAGGACGATGAAGGCGGCCGGCAGGTTGATCAGGGCGCCGGTCGACGTCCATTGGCCGGACTCGGGATTGAAGGCGTAGGGGGCCGAGGTCAGCCGGCCCGGCAGGTGGATCCCGATATCGCGGAGGAGGCTCGTCACGTAGCCCGACCAGCCGATCGAGACGGCGGTCGCGCCCCGCGAGTACTCGAGAATGAGGTCCCAGCCGATGATCCAGGCCGCGAACTCGCCCAGGGTGTAGTAGGCGTAGGTGTAGGCGCTGCCCGAGATCGGGATCATCGAGGCGAACTCGGCGTAGCACAGGCCGGCCAGGGCGCAGGCGATCCCGGCCAGGACGAAGGACAGGACGATGGCCGGCCCCGCGTACTGGGCGGCCGCGTGCCCGGTCAGGACGAAGATCCCGGCGCCGATGATCGCCCCGACTCCGAGCAACAGAAGGTGCCAGGGGCCGAGCACCCGGCGCAGGCCGTGGAGGTCGTCGCGCGTCTCCTCGTGGACCTTCTCGATATCCTTCCGGATGAAGAGGCTCTTCATGACGGGTCCTTTCGGATCGAGGGCGGGCGGCGCTTCGTCAGCGCCTCCGCAGCCGGTCGATGAGGGCGTTGAGGTCGTCCTTGAACTCGGGGCGCTTGAGGGCGAGCTCGACGGTCGCCTCGAGGAAGCCCCATTTGTCGCCGCAGTCGTAGCGCCGCCCCTCGAAGACGAGACCGTAGACGGGCTCGCGCTCGAGCAGGACGCGGATGGCGTCCGTGATCTGGATCTCGCCCCGGGCGTCGGGCGGCGTCCGCCGGATGGCGTCGAAGATCCCGGGCGTGAAGACGTAGCGGCCCAGAACCCCCAGGTCCGAGAAGGCGCGCTCCGGACCGGGCTTCTCGGCCAGGTCGAGGACCTGGAAGACGCGGTCCGTGATCTTCTTGGGCTTGATGACGCCGTACTTCTTCGTGCCCTCGGCGTCGATCCGCCCCAGGACGATGACCGTCCCGCCCCGCTCGGCGAAGCAGTCGACGAGCTGCTTGGTGCAGGAGGGGCGGCAGTCGTAGATGTCGTCGGGCGTCAGGGCCGCGAACGGCTCGCCGGCGACGAAGGTCTCCCCCATCAGGATGGCGTGGCCCAAACCGAGAGCCTCCGGCTGGCGGATGTAGCTGAACTCGGCCAGGCCGGCGATCGCCCGCATCTCCTCGAGGAGGTCCAACTTGCCCTTGGCTTCGAGGAAGGCCTCGAGCTCCGGGCTGCGGTCGAAGTAGTCCTCGAGGGCGCTCTTGCCCCGGCTGGTCACGACCCCGATCTTGCGGATGCCGGCCCCCAGGATCTCCTCGACGGTGTAATGGATGAGGGGCTTGTCGACGACGTTGAGCATCTCCTTGGGATGGGCTTTGGTGACGGGGAGGAACCGGGTCCCGAACCCGGCGGCGGGTACGACGGCCTTGCGGACGTTCATACGCTCATTCCTCAGCCGGGGTCAGAAGCGGTAGCCGACGGACGCCGTCGGGACGAGCATCGTCATCGTGTACGTCCCCGGCATGGACGACGCGTAGGCGGGATCGTTCTGCCAGTCGTCGACGCCGACCGTCCTTTTCGCGCCCGCCATGATCTCGAACCCGATGTCAACGGTCAGGCCGTCCAGGGCGTAGCCGAAGCCGAGGGTCAGCGCGTTAACGTCGAAGCTGGGCAGGAGGACGTTCAGGGTCGCATCGGGGGCGGGCGACGGATCCCGATAATAGCCGGCTCGGAGGGCCAGCCCGGGGCGGGGGCGGTATTCGGCGCCCAGGCGCAGCCGCGTCGCGTCCGTCCAGCGAAGGGGACGTTCGGCTTTCTCCCCGATCAGCGGGGCCCAGGAAGCGTCCGCATAGGTGTTCCTCAGGACGTCCATGACGGACCAGTCGGAGTATTGAATGTCCGCGGTCAAGGTCCAGTCTTCGTCGGGGAAGACGGCGATTCCGAAGGCGAGCCAGAGCGGCCAGGTCATGTTCCTCGAAACCTCGCTCGCGTCGTTATAGCCAGCGTATTTCAGGAGGGGAACGGCCGCGTCGCCTTTCAACGTCACCTCGCTCGCCGTCCGCAGGGAGGCGCCCAGGCTGAGGATCCGATGGGGCCTGACGAGGACCCCGAGGCTCGCGCCGCAGCCCCAGCCCTTGAGGCTCTCTTCGTACTGGCCGAGATCGAATCCTCCATCGGCGCCGGGCAGGGATCCGGCATGAGTTTTCAGTCCAAACGTGCTGCGTTGGATATTGAAGGACGCGCCGACCGCTATGCGGTCGCTGACTTGCCAGGCCAGGGCGGGCGCGATCGTCATCAGGCCGACCGCGCTCGACCACTCGTAGCTCTTGCCCATCGTCAGCGCGGCGAAGTCCCCGCCTTTCCAGACGATCCCCAGCTTGGCGGGCGTATAGACGGCGAGACCGGCCGCAAGATTCCGGCCAATCGGCATGACGAAGCCGATCAGCCCGGCCAGGCTGTGGCTGACGGCGGTGCGGGCGTCGACCAGGCCGGTCGTGCCGGCGGCAGCGTCGGGTATGTCCAGTTGATACGATCCCCTGGGCGCAAGGTCCAGGCCGGAAGCGCTGATGCATCGGCCCCGAATCATGGCCAGCCCGGCCGGATTCCAGAAGAAGGCGCTCAGGTCGTCGGACAACCCGACGTAGGCCCCGCCCATCGCCTGGGCGCGCGCGCCGAGGCCGTTGACACGGAGGCCGTCGGCGGCGGCCGGGCCGGCCAGGACGGCGGCCAGAGACAGGACGGCAAGTGTCGTCAGGGTGCGATTCATGAAGTCCTCCCGGCCAAGCCGCGGCTCAGGGCGCGGCCGGCAGATGGATCTGGTCCTTGAGGCGTTTGAAGGTTTCGAGGACACGGCTGATCTGCTCATCGGTGTGGGTCGCCATGTAGCTCGTCCGCAGCAGCGCCTCGTTGGGCGGGACGGCCGGCGGCAGCGCGACGTTGGTGTAGATGCCCGCCCCGAACAGGATCTTCCAGGCCTTCATGGTGTCCATCATGTCGCCGATGACGATCGGGACGATCGGCGTCTGGCTGGGCCCGACGTTGTAACCCATGCCCTTGAGCTCGCGCCGCACCCGCTCGCCGATCTGGACGACGCGCTCGATCCGCTCCGGCTCCTTCTCCATGACGTCCAGGCAGGCCAGGACGGTCGCTACGTTCGGCGGCGGCAGGCTGGCGCTGAAGATGAAGGGCCGGGCGAAAACCTGGACCCAGTGGATGGCTTCCTTGTTCCCGGCCAGGAACCCGCCGACCGAGGCGAAGGACTTGCTGAAGGTGCCCATGACCAGGTCGACCTGGCCCTCCAGCCCAAAATGATGGGCGGTCCCCCGCCCTCCGCCCAAAACGCCCAGGGAGTGGGCGTCGTCGACCATGAGCCGGGCGCCGTACTTGCGGCAGACCGGAAGGATCTCGGGCAGCGGGCTGATGTCGCCGCCCATGCTGAAGACGCCGTCGACGATGACGAGCTTGGCGGGCTCGGAATCCAACCCCTTGAGGATCGTTTCCAGGTCGGCCGCGTCGTTGTGCTTGAAGTAGCGGGTCTCGACCGATTTCAGAACTTTGGCCATCCGGACGCCGTCGATGATCGAGGCATGAACCTCTTTGTCGGTGATGATGACGTCGTCTTTGTCCATGATGGCCGGGATGCTGCCCAGGTTGACCTGGAAGCCGGTGCTGAAGACGATGGCGGCCTCCTGGCCGACGAACTTGGCCAGCCGCTCCTCGAGCTCGAGGTGCATGTGGAGCGTCCCGTTCAGGAAGCGCGAGCCGGTGCAGCTTGTCCCGTACTTGCGGATGGCCTCGATCGCCGCCTCGCGGACTTTGGGATGATTGGTCAGCCCGAGGTAGTTGTTCGAGCCGATCATCAGGAGCTTCTTGCCGTCGATGATGACCTCGGTCCCCTCGGCCTGCTCGATCGGGATGAAATAGGGAAAGATCCCGAGCGCCTGGGCCGTCCTCGGATTGGTCGGATAGCCGTATTTCTGGGCGACCAAGGGGTCCGAATAAAAGCCTTTGCACTTCTCGAAAAGGTCCATGCGTCCGTCCTTTCGTCCAAGCTTGGGCTCCCTACTATAAAACGCCCCCCGGTAGGATGTCAACGCGAGACGGGAGGGCGCCTTGGGAAGGCGGC
>JAFGBC010000324.1 GCA_016933355.1 Candidatus Aminicenantota bacterium | reverse complement strand
TGTTATAGAAAGAGGACTAGGGTTTGACAATCCCGCGCGAGTTGAACAATAATCTTGGGCAGCGGTGTCTGCGGGGTGAGGCGGATCCGTTTCTCGGTTCGGTGAAGGAGGTTCGCGATGCGCATACCGAAGGCCGTCCTGGGCGGGTTCCTGATCCTCGTTTTCGTCGTCGCCGCCGTCTATGTCTTCGTCCTCGATAAAAAAAGCGCCGAACCCGGAAGCCAGGACGAGGCCGGCTCGGCCGAGGCGGCGGCGAACGGCGCCGCCCCCGCCCAGAAAACCGAAGCGGCCCCCGTCGCCGTCAAGGTGTCCAAAGCCGAGATCGGCGACCTGGTCATGACGCTCAAGTCGCCCGGCGAAGCCTACTCCGAGCGGCGGATCGTCTTGAAAGCCGAGGTCGGCGGCGTCGTCAAGACCCTCGTCGCCGCCGAAGGCCGGCACGTCCGACAGGGCGACCTCCTCGTCGAGCTCGACGACCGCGAATACCGCCTCCGCCTGGAAAGGCTCGAAGCCCAGCGGCTGCGCACCCTGTCCGAGCTCATCCTCGAGAAGCAGTTCGCCGCGGCCGGACAGGAGGCCGCGCCCGGCGCCCTCGAGAAGCTGGCCCGGGCCCAGGCCGCCTACGATAAGACCTCCGAGGCCTTCCGGAAGGGCCTGGCCGCCCAGGCCGAGCTCGAGCGCGCCCAGGCCGACTACGAGCTGGCCCTGATCGAGTCCGGCCGCAAGAAGGACGAGGTCCTGGCCTCGGCCAAAGGCCTGACCCAGGCCGAGGTCGACGTCAAGATCGCCCGGCTCGAGCTGGAGAAGACCCGTATCCGCGCCCCCTTCGCCGGGATCGTCACCGACATCAAGCTCTCGCCTCAGGAGAGGGTCGAAGCCGGACGGGAGCTTTTCACCCTGGTCGATATCCGCCGCATCAAGGTCAAGGCCAAGGTCCTCGAGAGCGAGGTCGGCAAGGTCGTCGCCGGCCGCGACGTCGACCTTTGCTTCAACGCGTTTCCCGGCCGGACCTTCAAGGGACGGATCGAGGCCGTGAGCCCTGTCATCGACGCCGCCGACAAGACCTGCGCCGTCCACATCGTCCTCGACAACCCCTCCGAAGAGCTCAAGCCGGGCATGCACGCCGAGGTCGAGATCCCGACCGCGATTTACGTCGGTCGGCTCCTCGTCCCCCAGCAGGCCGTGCTCGTCCGGGGCGGCCGCAAGCTCGTCTTCGCCGTCGAGGGGGACATCGCCAAATGGCGCTACGTCGAGGTCGGGCTCGAGAACGAGCACTTCGCCGAGGTCCTGCCCGGGACGGAGCCCGGCTGGGGCGTCGCGGCCGGCGACACCGTCATCGTCGAAGGCCACGGCACTTTGGCCCACGACACCAAAATCAGCATCGTCGAATGAACCGGCCCGGCCGAGGAGGGCGATCATGAAACGCACGTTCGTCGGCGCGGCCCTGGCCGCGATCCTCATCGCAGCGCCCATGACCGGAGGCCAGGACGGCCCCGGCCCGTCCGCTCAAGCCCAAGGCGGGGCGCTCAAGCTGTCCTTGTCCGACGCCGTCCGCCGGGCGCTGGAAGCGAACCTCGACCTGGCGATCGAGGTCCTCAACCCCGAGATGGACGAGGCCTCCGCCGCGGCGGCCCGGGAGGCATTCCTGCCCACCTTCGGCTTGTCTTCCAACTACGTCGACCAGGAGATCCCGAATTCCTGGGGTCTCGAGGGCCCGACCGTCAAGACCCGGCGGGACTACTATCAGTTCGGCGTCAGCCAGCGCACGCCCCTCGGCACCGAGATCGACTTGGCGCTGTCGACCCAGACGACGGACACCTCGCGCGCCTTCACGACCGTCAACCCGGCCTTCGACAGCATCTTCCAGCTCAGCCTGAGGCAGCCCTTGCTCCAAGGATTCGGGTCCAAGGTCAACCGCTACGAGTCGATCAAAGCCGGGCGACGGCTCGACATGTCCGAGGCTTCGCTCAAGGCGACCCTCCTCCAGACCATCTACGGCGTCGAGCAGGCGTACTGGAACCTCACCTACGCCCGCGAGAGCCTGCGGGTTCTGGAGATGTCTCTCGCCCAGAGCCGCGAGATGTTCCGGCGCAATCAGGAAGCGGCCCGGGTCGGGACGAAGACGGGCGTCGACGTCCTGAGCTCCGAGGCCGAGGTCGCCAACTACGAGGACGGCATTCTGGCGGCGCGCCGCCAGGTCGAGCGGGCCGAGAACGCGCTCAGGACGCTGCTCGGCTTTCCGGTCGCGGGGGCGGCGGCCGCGGGGGGGGCCGGCGCGGCCGCTCCCGAACCGGCGGCCGAGGCCTTGATCGCCGCCGACGAGCCCCGGGCCGAGAGACGGACGATCGCCTTCGAGGAAGCGCTGGCGACGGCCTTCGCCGAGCGCCCCGAGCTGGCCCGCGTGGACGCCGCGCTCGCGGACGCCGCGACCGACGTCGGCTACTTCAAGAACCAGCTTCTCCCGCGGCTCGACCTCAACCTCCAGATGTGGTATCCCGGCCAATCGGGCGTCCGCTACGTCTTCCAGGACGATAACCCGCTGTCGGGGATCGTCATCGGGAAAATCGCCGGCAGCCGGGCGGACTCGTTCAAGGACGTCTGGAAGATGACCTACGGGAGCGTTTCCTTCAACGTCAGCCTGACCCTGCCGCTGTCGAACGTCATCTCCCGGGCCGAGCTGGCCCGGGCCCGCCTCGCCCAGGAGCAGGCCCGCCTCCGGCTGGAGAAGGAGCGGCGGGCGATCGAGGCCGAGGTCGTGGATGCCGTCAGGGATCTCGAGGCGAGCGCGCGCCGGATCGACACCTCGGCCCGCTACCGCGAGCTGATGGAGAAGCGCGTAGCCGCCGAGACCCAACGCTACGACCTGGGCCTCGTCGGCAGCGAATGGCTGTTCACTTACCAGAGAAGCCTGGCCCAGGCCAAGGCCGACGAGATCCGGGCCGTCATCGACTACCGGATCGCCCTGGCCGCCCTGGACAAGGCCATGGGCACGACCCTCCGGACCAAGGGCCTGAAGTTCAAGGGCTACGAATTCTGACCTCGGACATGGATAAGACGATTCGGTATCGGCCTTTGTCCGCGGTTTTGGGCGCGGCGCTTCTCGGCGTCCTCGGATTCGCGGCGTCGCCGCCGCAGAAGGTCGAGACCGTGGACGGCGTCCGCGTCGTGCATAACGTCAAGGGCGGG
>JAFGBC010000323.1 GCA_016933355.1 Candidatus Aminicenantota bacterium | reverse complement strand
TCGGCCAGCTCGGGCACCGACCCGTAGAGCTCGCCCGGCGAGAAGGCCGGGATGACGGCGCCCGTCCGGTAGTCGAGGCGGCTCGCGATCGTCCCGCCCGTCCCGAGGAGCTTGACCCGCGGCTTGGCCGGGTCGTAGGGGAAGTCCTTCTCGGGGATCTTATAATGGGCCTCTTTGCGGCCCTGGATGTCGACGGCTCGGACGCTCTCGGCCAGGATGCCGATGTTGTAGCCCGAACGGAGCTTGAGGACGATGTGGAGCGGGTCGGCCGTCTCGGAGCGGGGCAGGATGATGCCCGTGTACTCGCCCTTCTCGGTCGTGATCGTGACGTCGCTCCAGACCTGGGCCTGGAAGCTTTTGAGGACCTCGAGGGCGCGCCCCTTGTATCCTTTATACAGGGCGGGGTCGACGACGTCGCTCATGCCGTGATCCTCTCCAGGCGACGCCTCACGCCCTCGGCGGCCGTCCGTCCCTCGACTCGCCCCCGCCAGTCCGCCATGACCAGCCCCATGACGTAGCGCCAGCGGCTTTCGGCGTCGCGGAAGCGCCGCCCTTTGACGTCGTCGGCGATCGCGGCCAGACGCGTCTCGAAGGCCGCCTTATCGAAGGGCGGCGGCAGCAGCGCGGCGACCGGCTTGCCGTCGGCGAGGGCGCGCTCCAGGAGCGGCAGGACGCCGTCCTTGGCGATGCGTTTCTCTCTCAGCGCGTCGAGAACGGCGTTGAGCGTCTCGTCCGACAACGTGTCGGCCGGCAGTCCCTTCTTGCGGAGCCGCTTGGGATACTGGACGAGGACGACGGCCGCGAGCACAGGCGGGAGCTTTCCGTCCTCGGCGGCCGCCTCGAAGAGGCCCGCCCGCGCCGAGCGGGCCAGCGCGATCCTCAAGTCGTCGGGAATCCCGAGCGCCTTGTAGCGGGCTTCGCGGTCCACGATCCGCGGCGGGAGCCCCGCCCGGATCCGTTCCAGGCGCTCGCCCGTCACCCGCTTAGGAGGAAGGTCGGTGTCGGGGTACATCCGGTCCGGCCCGGGCAGGATCCGCTCGAAACCGTTCGTCCCGTCGGCCAGGGCCTGGCGCGTCTCGGACGGGACGCCGATCGTCGCTTCCTTGGCCCGGATCACGATCTCCTTAGCCCCGGTTAAGGCGTCCTCGGGCGGCCCCCAGACGAGGACGACCGTGTCTTCGTCGCGGGCGCCGAGCGCCTTCCGGACGCTGAGCCACTCCGCGCTCGCGAGCGTCTCGCCCGGGCTGTCGGAGTGGACGATGTTAGGGAGGGTCGTCAGGCAGGCGATGACGCGGACGCGGTCGGCGACCTCCTTGGAGAAGACGGTGTCGGTCTGGGTCTGCCAGAGGAGGAGGCCGCGGAAGCCGCAGAGGCGGACGCCGTAGACGCTGAGCCCGGCGTCGATCGCCGACCGTACGGGAAGATAGGCTGTCTTGCGCAGGACCTTGGTGATCTCGGAATAATCGGCCGCGAAGCGTTCGGTCGAGATGCCGCGCCGGCCGAGCTCCTCGCGCAGGCGGAGGAGGTTCCACTGGCGCATGGCCTCGTTGTGGGTCAAGAGGGGGATGCGCGGGATGCGGGGGACGCCCTTGATCTCGACCCGGGTGCCGCCCGTGACGCTGACATTGACGTCCTCCCGGGCGGCGCCCATCCCGGTCCGGACGCGGCTCGTGCTGCGCACGATCCGGCGCAGGAGCTGGCCGACGTCGGCCGCCTCGCGGGGTGTTATCATGTCGGGCGCGGTTACCGTCTCGATGAGCGGCATCCCCAGGCGGTCGGTCAGGTAGGTCCGGCGATGCCCGACGTCGCTCACCTCGCGGCAGGCGTCCTCTTCGAGGCCGAGCTGGACGATCCGGATCCGGCGGTCCTTGTAGGGAACCCAGCCGTTGACGCCGACGATCGTCGTCCGCTGGAAGCCGGTCGGGATCGAGCCGTCCAAGTACTGCTTGCGCGCGATGTGGAGCTCGTCGACCATGACGCAGTTGTAAAGGAGGCCGACCCCGAGCGCGATGTCGAGCGCCTCCTCGTCCATCATGAACGGCGGCGTGTCGTCCATCTCGTAGGTGCAGACCGTCTCCCGGTTGATCCGGTAGATGATCTCCTTCTTCGTCTTGAACTCCATGAGCGCCGTGCCGTCGTACTCGCCCAGCTCGGATAGGGTCGGACGCATGTGGCGGAGGATCTCGGCGTCGTACTTGGGGGAATAGCGGCCGGCCGGGCAGCGGCAGAAGAGCTTCTTGGCCGTCAGGAGTTGCTGGTGGATCTCCAGGCCGGACTTGAACCCGACCCGGGCGTAGTCGTTCGGCGTCATGGCCTCGAACGGCTTGAAGGCGAAGTCGTAAGACGACACGATGTTCTCAGTCCCGAAAGGCTTTAACGATACACTCTCGGCGCGGTCCTGTCAATAAACGGCGGCCCGAGGACGGCCGTCCCCGCCCTAAGCCTCTGGACAGCCGGCCCGATTCCGCATATCATCGCTCCGCGCGAGACGAAACCCCGGCGCGAGGAGAACCCGATGAGCGGATTCCTGGAAAAGGAACGGACGATCGCCCGGCCCGGCTTCAACCGCTGGCTCGTCCCGCCGGCCGCCCTGGCCATCCATCTCTCGATCGGCATGGCCTACGGGTTCAGCGTCTTCTGGCTGCCCCTGAGCCGGGCGATCGGGATCACGCAATCCGTCCCCGGCGACTGGAAGATCAGCACCCTGGGTTGGATGTACACGCTGTTCTTCGTCTTCCTGGGGTCGTCGGCGGCCGTCTTCGGACGCTGGCTGGAGCGGAGCGGGCCGCGCAAAGCGGCCGTCGTGGCGGCGTTCTGCTGGGGCGGGGGGTTCTTCATCTCGGCCCTGGGCGTCCATCTCCACCAGATCGCCCTGCTCTGGCTGGGCTCCGGCGTCATCGGCGGCTGCGGGCTCGGCCTCGGCTATATCTCTCCCGTGTCCACGCTGATCCGGTGGTTCCCGGACAAGCGGGGGATGGCCACCGGCATGGCCATCATGGGCTTCGGGGGCGGGGCCATGATCGGCGCGCCCCTCGCCGACCGGCTCATCGATCTTTTCGCCACGCCGACGTCCGTGGGGGTGAAGGAAACGTTCCTGACCTTAGGCGCCGTCTATTTCGTCGCCATGCTGGCGGGAGCCTTCCTCTACCGGATCCCGCCCGCGGGCTGGCGGCCGGCCGGCTGGACGCCGCCGCCCCCCAAGAAGAACGCCATGATCACCCACAACCATATCCATATCGACGCCGTCCATAAAATCCCCCAGTTCTGGCTCCTGTGGACCGTGCTTTGCCTGAACGTGAGCGCCGGGATCGGCATCATCGGAATGGCCTCCCCTATGCTCCAGGAGGTCTTCGGCGGCCGGCTGATCGGGCTCGAGGGACCGCTCGCCTCGCTCTCGTCCGCCGACAAGATCCGCACCGCCAGCATCGGCGCCGCCTTCGCCGGGCTGCTCAGCCTGTTCAACATCGCCGGCCGGATCTTCTGGTCCTCCCTGTCCGACCATCTCGGCCGCAAGCGCACCTACGTCGTCTTTTTCGCCCTGGGCGCGGTCCTCTACGCGGCGGCCCCGTTCGCCGGCGGCCTCAAGAACGTCGCCCTCTTCGTCGGCCTGTTCTGCGTCATCCTGACGATGTACGGCGGCGGCTTCGCCACGATTCCCGCCTACTTGGCCGACTTGTTCGGAACCCAGTTCGTCGGCGCCATCCATGGCCGGCTGCTGACGGCTTGGTCCACGGCCGGCATCCTGGGACCGGTCCTGGTCAACTATATCCGGGAGTTCCAGATCAAACGCGGCGTGCCCAACGAGGCCGCCTACAACACGACGATGTTCATCCTGGCCGGCTTGCTTCTCCTCGGCCTCCTGGCCAACCTTCTGGTCCGGCCCGTCGCCGAGAAGCATTTCATGTCGGACGAGGAGCTGGCCCACGAGCGCAGGCTGGGCCGCGAGAAGCCGGCCGCGCCCGCGGAAGAGGCTCCGGCCGCGCCGCCCGCCTCCGAGGCCTGGCATCCGAGCCGGGCCTCCTGGGCGGCCGTGGCCGTCGCTTGGACGCTCATCGGCGCGCCGCTCGTCTGGGGGATCCTGCAGACGGTCGAAAAAGCGGCGGCGCTCTTCGACTAGGCCTGGCCCAGGAAATCGAAGCTGATCTTCTTCTGGATGTTCGCGATCAGGGCGAACGCCTGCTTCAGCAGCGTCTCTTCGAGATGGGTCAGCTCGCGGGGGTCGATGTCGTTGCCCGGCGCCGCGTCCCTGTCCAGGGCCCGGACCTGGTGGGCCAGGCGCTGCTCCATGAGATAATCGTAGACCTTGACCGCCTCGCCGTGCAGCGTTTCCCGGACGGCGCCGACCTCGAGCAGGGCGTGGAGCCGGTCCAGCGTGTTGACCATGGCGACGCCGTGGCGGAACGCGTAGAGCCGGGCGAAGTTGACGACCGGCATCATGGCGTCCTTGATATTGAACGTCCGGACGCCCTCCTTGCCCTCCTCGAGGACGATGTGGCCGAAGAAGTTGAGCGGCGCCTTGTACTGGAGCGAGTATTGGGCGTAGTGAAGGAGGAACGGAGGCTCCTGGGCGAGGACGTCATCGATGTGGCGGCGGAGATCCGCGGCGAAATCGGCCTCCCCGAACACCGTCCGAAAGTCGAAGAATATCTTGAGGTCGAGGATGTCCTTGGGCTCGGCCGTCCTCAGCCATTCGCTGAAATAGCGCTTCCAGACCCCGAGCGGCTGGCACCAGCGCGGGTTGCCGGCCATGATCTCTCCCGGACAGAGCGGATAGCCGGCCAGGGCCAGGCCGTCCGACACGAAGGCTCCCAGCTTCAGGAAATAAGCCTGGACGCCCGCGACGGCCTCCGGGGGGACGTCTTCGAAGAGGATCGCATGGTCCTGGTCGGTGGCCAGCGTCTGTTCCTCGCGGCCCTGGCTGCCGAGCGCGACGAACGCGAAACGGGCCGGGAGGGGGCCGAGGCCGGCGATGCCGAGCTCGAGGAGACGGGTGACGACGGCGTCCGTCACGGCCGTCACGGCCCGCGTGATGTTGCGGGCCTTGGCCCCGCCCTCGACCAGAACCTTCACCAGGCGGGGCAGGCCGCCGCGCGCGGCCGCGATCGCCTCCGGCGACGGGGCGTGGCGGATCTCCTGGGTCAGGACGGCCAAGGAGTAGCGGTGGAACAGAAGAAGCTCGCGGTGGCGGACGATGCCGGAGACCTTGCCCTCCTCGTCGCGGATGATGAGATGATCAACGTCCTTTTCGCGCATGGCCAGGATGGCCTCGTAGATCAGGGCGCTGGATTCGATCGAAACGAGCGGCGCGCTCATGATCGAGAGAAGCGGGCGGTCCGCCGGCAGGCCGCCGGCTACCAGGCGGGCCCGGATGTCCGTGTCCGTCACCAAGCCGACGGGCTCGCCGTCGGCCGTGACCACGACGGCGCTCGCGCCGCGGGCCGTCATGAGCGCCGCCCCCTTGGAGACCGGGTCCCGGATTTCGCAGAAGACGGGGGGGTTGGCCAGCGGCGCGACCGGCTCGTGGAGAAAGAGGAGGGAGGCCTGGAGGTCGCCGAGCAGGGTCTCCCGCTCCCGCTCTCGCAGAAGGCCGGCCGGGGACGCCGTCCGGCCCCCCCGCAACGGCCGGACGGCCAAGACGAAGCCCTCCCGGCCGGCGAAGGAGATCCGCGTCGCCGCCAGGGCCACGTCCAAGGAAACGCCGTCCCTCCCCTTGATCACGGTCTCTTCCGGCTGGGCGGAGCCCGGACCCAGGATGCGGGCGACAACGGCCTCCGGAAAGAGCTCGTCCAGGTCCAGCAGGCGCAAGTCGTCCTCGCTTAGGCCCGTAAGCTCGAGCAGGGTCGGGTTCGCGAAGGCCGGCCGGCCGTCGAGAACCATCAGCGTCCCCTCGGTCGCCGATTCGACGAGGGTCCGGTACTTCTCGTGCGACTCGCGGAGCTCGTCCTCGGCCTTGGCCCGGCGCCTCTCGATGCGCATGCTCTGCGCGGCGACGAACAGGAGAAGCAGGGCGCAGAGCGCCGCGATGCCGACCGAGACCCGGATGAGCCGGCCGGCCAGGGCCCGGATCTCCTTTTGCACGTCCTCGATGTAAAGGCCGGTCCCCAGGATCCATCCCCAGGGGGCGAATTTCTTGATGTAGGACTGCTTGGGTTCGAGGCGGTCCGGGTCGTCCTTCCACTGCCAGACGTATTCGACGGTGGCGTCGTCGCGCTCGCGGACGGCGTTGGCGAACTCGACGAAGACCCGGACGCCGCGCGGGTCCTGGAAATCCGCGACGTCCCGCCCGTTGAGGTCCGTCCGGTAGGGATGCATGATCATCCGGACCTCGAGGTCGCTGATCCAGAAGTAGTCCTTGCCCTCGTTCCCGTAGCGCAGGTCCCGGATGATGTTGGCGGCCGTCCTCTGCGCCTCGGCCAGCGAAAGCCGGCCGTCCCGGACGTCGGCGTCGTACTCGGCCAGGATATCGGAAGCGACGTTCGTAAGCTCCCGGATGGTCTCCCGCTTGCGGTCGAGGAGCCGGTCCTCGAAGGCGGGGATCAGGATCCGAAACAGGAAGACGACGAAGAGGCCGATGGCCAGGGCCGTCGGCAACACGATCTTGAGGAGGAAGGAATTCCAGCGCTGTCGCAGGACGGGCCCGTGCCCCGGCGTCTTGGCCGCGGTCGGCCGGCCCCGGCGCTCGACTCCTCGCCGCAGCAAGCCGTCCCGGAAGGCGCGCCACAGGTCCAAGGGAACGTCCATCGCCAAGTCCTGCGAACCCGGCAGGCCGGCTCCGTGATAATCGCCGCCCGCGCTGACGAGAAGGCCGTGGCGGCCGGCCAGGGCTGCAAGGTCGCGCCTGAGCGCCGTCGAATACCCAGGGTAATAGGCCTCGAGCCCGTCCAGCCCCTGGGCCTTGAGCCGGACCACGAGCCGCTCCAGGGCGTCGAGGTCGGGACGCTGCCCCGGGACGACGGGATGAGCCAGGACGGCTAAAGCGCCGGCCTCATGGAGGACGCGGATCGCCTCGGCGGCGGGGATCGCGCCGGCCGCGGGCCGCGCGGCGGACTCCCGCTCCCCGGCCGACCGGCTCTTGTCGAAGGCCGAGGAGATCGCCTGAAGATAGGTCGGCCGCCGATTGCCCGCGGCCCGCGCGAGGAGATCCCGCAACGCCCGGTTGTCCGGGTCGAAGCCGTAGCCGAGGATGTGCTTCTCCCCCTGCTCGGGGTCCATGACCGTCAGCTCGACGCCCGCGATGAAGCCGACCCCCCGCCGCGTCAATGCCTCCCGAAAGGCCGGCAGTCCCTCGATCGTGTCGTGATCGGTCAGCGCCGCGGTCCGCACGCCGGCCGCCGCCAGCCGTTCGGCCAGCTGGTCCGGCGAAAGCTCACCGTCGCTGAAATGGGAATGGCCGTGGAGGTTGATGCGGATGGAATCTGCCACGTGTCCTCGACGCCCCCGGGCCGGGCTGCCCCACCATAGCACCTCGCCGGAATTCCTGTCAATAGGCCCGCTCCGTGCCCTCCATCTTGATTTTTTCCTCCAAATATGCCATAAAGGCGGGCATCACGGATGGCCGGACGGCATCCCGCCGGGCGCGGGGCGAAACGGCCGGATAAACCCCATGAAGAGGAGAAAAGCCCATGCTACATGAACCCGCGGCAAAACCGGGGGCGGATCCCGCCTTCGCCTACAAGCGGCGCCTCGGCGTCTGGATGTTCTTGCTCTACGCGGCCATCTATGCCGGCTTCGTCGCCATCAACCTGGCCCGCCCGGCCCTGATGGAGAAGACCGTCTTGTTCGGGTTGAACCTCGCGGTCGTCTACGGCTTCGGCCTCATCATCTTCGCCCTCATTCTGGCCCTGATCTACAGCCGGGCCTGCGGACGGCGCGAAGCGAAGC
>JAFGBC010000106.1 GCA_016933355.1 Candidatus Aminicenantota bacterium | reverse complement strand
CGTACGCATTTCCGAGCTCGAAAAGGGCAACGAGGCCCTGAACAAGAATCTGGCCGAGACCAAGACCGCCCTGGAGGGCTCCCAGGCCAAGACCAAGGAGCTTTCCTCGAGCGTCGCGTCCTTAAAAGAGCAGCTGGCCGGGCTCGAAACCCAGAAAGCCGAGCTGGACAAGGCCCTGGCCGCCGGCAAGGAGACCGAGGCGTCTTATCAGAAGAAGGTCCGGGCCCTGAACGGCTCGATCGCCGCCCTCAAGAAGCAGGTCGGCGAGATGGAATCTCTCGTCGCCGCCAAGGACGCGGAGATCGCCGCGCTTCAGCAGGACGAAGCGGCGCTCAAGGCCGCGGCCGACGAACAGTCGAAGGCGATGGCCGCCCTGAACGCCGAAAAGGACGCCCTCTCGTCCGCGCTGGACAAGACCAAGGCCGACAAGAAGCTGACCACCCTGATCCTTGGGGCCCTGCTGGCGATAGCGGTCATCATGGCCGTCGTCGGGATCGTTCGCGGCCGCAGGAAGGTTGCTTAGCCCTGACCATCCGTGCGCGGGGCTGAAGGGGGGAAGCGCGCCCTAGAGAACGCGCTGCCCGTTCCTGGCCTCGACGAGCGCGGCCAGGAAATCGCGCGCCCAGCGAACGACCGTATGGCTCTCGATCAAACGGCGCATCGGCTCATTCCTCCGGACCTGCTCTGCCGGGTTCAGGGAAAGCGCTTCCTTGACGGCCTCGGCCATCTCCTCGACGTTGTTCGGATTGACCAGGATCGAGCCGCCGAGCTCCGCGGCGGAGCCGGCCATCTCGCTGAGGACC
This sequence comes from Candidatus Aminicenantota bacterium, assembly GCA_016933355.1. GTDB lineage: Bacteria > Acidobacteriota > Aminicenantia > Aminicenantales > JAFGBC01 > JAFGBC01. The sequence continues at coordinate 7,663 of JAFGBC010000106.1, read as the reverse complement.
AGGACGCCGTCCCCGGCGTCCCGGGACGCCAGATATTCCTTGGCGATGAGGTTCATGCCGTCCCGGAGGGGCGTCACGAGGCAGACGTCCGCGGCGCGATAGTGGGAGGCGAGGGACTCGAAGGGCAGGGCCCGGTAGTGGTACCAGATCGGGACCCAGCCGATCGTCCCGAACCGGCCGTTGATCCGGCCGACGCTTTCGTCGACGGACTTCTTGAGCTGGGCGTAGGTCGGGACCGAGACCCGGGAAGGAACGGCGATCATGATGAGCGTGACCTTCTCCCGCCACGCGGGGTGCTTCTCGAGAAAAAGCTCGTAGGCCTCGAGGCGCTGGGGAATGCCTTTGCTGTAGTCGAGGCGGTCGACGGAGAGGATGATCTTGCGCCCGACGCACCTCTTTTCGATCTTCTCGACCTCTCTTCGGACCCGGGGATCGGACGAGGCCGACGAAAACCGCTCGAAATGGATGCCCATCGGGAAGGCCCCCACCTTGACGGTCCGGGGTCCTATCCGGATGCGCCCCGGACCGGCTTGAACGCCGAGAATCCGGCTCGCGCTCTCGATGAAATGCCGGCCGTAGCTTTCGGTGTGGAATCCGACCAGATCCGCACCGAGCAGTCCGCGCAGGATCGCCTCGCGCCAGGGCAGGAGACGGAAGAGCTCGTAGCTCGGGAAGGGTATATGGAGGAAGAACCCGATCGCCGCCTCGGGCTTGCGGCGCCGGATCAATTCCGGCAGAAGGAGGAGATGGTAATCGTGGATCCAAATCTTGTCTCCGGGCCGGACGAGGCCGGCGACGGCGTCGGCGAATTTTTCGTTGACATTCTCGTAAACCTGCCAGAAGACCTTGTTGTAGACCGTGTGGAGCGGGAAGTAGTGGAAAAGGGGCCAGATCGTCCTGTTGGCGAAGCCGTGATAAAAATGGTCGACTTCGTACCCCGTTAGAAAGACGGGATGGCAGGACTCCTTCATCAGCCGCTCCCGGATGGCCCTTTTCTCCTTGTCGTCGATCCTGGACAGGGGGATTCCCGGCCAACCGACCCAGGCGCTGGGCTCCGATTTATAGAACTGGGCCAGGCCCGTGGCCAGGCCGCCGACGCTCGACTCGAAAAGAAGGGATTGTTCCCTTCTAACGACGCTCATCGGAAGACGATTTGATATCGTTATCAGCATGATGATGCCGGCCCAGGGAAGAAACGGGATGTTCGTTCAGTCTATCTTATGCCGGCGATGAATTCAAGGCGCCGTTTTTCTCCGCGTTTCGGGCGCGTAAGACGGGATCGAGACCGCGGGGGCCGGGAGTCAAGGGATGACCCCGGCCTGCCGAAGGCTAGAACCTACGAACGAGGCGGACGCTGTACCCGACGTCCCCGGCGATATGTCCTGAGGCCCCGAGCTCTTTTCGTTCAACTGGATCCCAAGCCCCGCGCCGCTTCGTCCCCGGGGACGGAACGGGGAGGGGCGTTCTTTTTCCGGCTTTCTCTTCTGTGCTATAGTGGGTCGGATGCTCAAGCTCTTCGACCGCTACGTCCTCCAGGAGGTCCTTCCGCCCTTCGGCCTGGGCCTTCTCGTCTACACCTTCGTCCTGCTCATGAACCAGATCCTCCTCCTGGCCGAGATGTTCATCAGCCACGGCGTCGGCTTCCGGACGGTGGTCGAGATCCTGGCCTACCTCATCCCATCGATCCTGGCCTTCACCCTGCCCATGGCCGTCCTGATGGGCGTCCTGGCCGGGCTGAGCCGGCTGTCGACCGACCACGAGATCACGGCCTTCAAGGAGCTCGGCATCAGCTTCCTCCGGCTCCTGCGGCCCCTCCTCCTGTTCGCGGCGGCCGGCTGGCTCCTGACCTCGGTCTTGACTCTCTACTTGGCGCCCCGGGCCAACTACAAGTGGATCCAGACCTTGACCGGCCGGGTCCTGTCCAAGGTCCAGGTCAACATCAACCCGCGCGAGTTCAACGAGCGCTTCCCGCGCATGGTCCTCTTCGTCCAGAACATCTCGCCCGGCAAAGACTGGGAGCGCATCTTCGTCCAGTCGAGCGCCGTCCCCGAGGAGCCCAAGATCATCCTGGCCCGGCGGGGCCGGCTCCACTTCTACCCCGAGACGAAGCGGGCGACGCTCGAACTCTTCGCGGGCACCGTCCATGCCTTCAACCCGGCCGCGCCCGAGAAGTACAGCCTGACCGCCTTCGAGCGCTGGGAGGACGAGATCGACGTCGAAAACCTGTTCGGGTCGTTCGCCGGGCCGAAGCGGGTCCGCGAAAAGGACATCGGGGAGCTCCTCGAGGAGCTCCGCGTCATCCGCCGGGATCTGGCCGGCCCGGGCGCCGAGCCGGCCGTCCGGCCGGCGGCCGGGGCCGCCGCCCGGAGCGGTGAAGCCTCCCGCGAGCTCGCGGCGCGGACCGCCTACCGGATGCGGGAGGCCCGCGCCCATCTCGTCGAGATTCACAAGAAATTCGCCCTGCCCGTCGCCTGCCTCATCTTCTGCTTCCTGGGGCTGCCCCTCGGGGTCTCGACACGGAAGGGCGGCCGGAGCTCGGGCTTCACGATCAGCCTGGGCGTCATCCTCGTCTATTACATCCTGATCACGGCCGGCGAGAAGCTGGCCATGGACGGCCGCATCTCCGCCGTCCTGGGCATGTGGGGGCCGAACATCCTGATCGCCCTGGCGGCCGCCGTCCTCTTCGTCCTGGCCCTCCGCGAGCGGCGTCTGTTGCCGCGCGGGCCGGGGCCGCGGCTCCGGGCGACGGCGGAGGATCAGGACCGGGCGCCGTCCGCGGCGGCGGCGCGGAGCCGGCGGCGGCGACGGCGCCTCGTCTTCCCCATCATTCTCGACCGCTACATCATCCGCAAATACGCCGGCATCCTGGTCCTCGTCGTCCTGAGCCTCCTCCTCATCTCGTTCATCGTCGCCTTCTTCGAGCGGATCGACAAGGTCTACGAGAACGGGAAGCCCCTCGGGCTCCTTTTCCGATTCCTGCTCTACAAGACGCCCGAGTTCATGACCTTCGTCCTGCCGATCGCCGCGCTGACGACCGCGCTGCTGACGATCGGATTCCTGACCAAGTTCAACGAGGTCACGGCCATGAAGGCCTGCGGCATCAGCGTCTACCGCATGGTCGTCCCCGTCGTCGTCCTGGCCGGCCTGCTCGGCGTCGGCTCCCTCTATGTCCAGGAGCGCCTCCTGCCCTCGGCCAACCGGAAAGCCGAGGAGACCTGGAACCGGATCACCGACGCGCCGGTCCAGAGCGGGGGGTCGCTCAGCCGGCGCTGGCTCCTGGGCCGCGGCAAGAACCGGATCTATCATTACGCCCTCTTCGACCCCCGCTCGGCCGCCTTCCGGGGGCTGTCCATCTTCGACCTCGACCTCGAGCGCTGGTCGATCACCCGGCGCTTCAGCGCCGAGACGGCCGTCCTCAAGGGGAGCGATCTCTTCTTGACCGAGGCCTGGCGGAGGGATTTCGAGGGCGAGCAACAGGTCGGCTACGACGAGAGCCGCGAGGCGGTCCTGCCCGGCGTCGAGGACCGGGCCTTCTTCCTGAAAGAATGGAAGGATCCGGCCCAGATGAACGCCGGGGAGCTCCGCGCCTACGTCCGGGACATCGCCGACCTCGACTACGAAGCCGGCCGCTTCAAGGTCGATCTGGCCGCCAAGATGGCCTTCCCCTTCGTGGCGGTCGTCATGACGCTGCTCGGGCTTCCCTTCGCCTTCACGATGGGCAAGCGCGGGACGCTGGTCGGGATCGGGACGAGCATCGTGATCGCCATGGTCTTCTGGGGGGCGATCGGCGTCTTCAAGAGCCTGGGTTACGTCGCCATCCTGCCCGCCTTCCTGGCGGCCTGGGGTCCGAACCTGCTCTTCGGCCTGGCGGGCCTCTACCTGCTCTTCCGCCTCAGAACCTGAGGGCGAACCCTCGGCGCCGCCGGCGGGCCTACATCTTATACTTGCCGAAGTCCTCGAGCTTGAGGCCTTCGAGCCACTTCTTGAGACGCTCCGAGTTCTCGAGGTTGTCGTCGAGCTTGAGGCTCTGGGCCTTCTCGACGACGCCTTCCTCGACGAAGATCGGGGACTTCATGCGCAGGGCGAGGGCGATGGCGTCGGACGGGCGGGAGTCGAGGAGGAGCGGCGCGTCTCCGTGGCGGCAGTGGAGGAGGGCGTAGAAGGTGTTGTTGCGGACGTCGGTGACGACGATCTTCTCCAGGGCGATCTCGAGCCGGTTCAGGAAGTTCTTCATCAGGTCGTGAGTCATCGGCCGCGGCGTGGGGATGTTCTCGATGGTCAGGGCGATCGCGTTGGCCTCGAAGACGCCGATCCAGATCGGGAGGATCCGCTCGCCGCTCGGGTCCTCGAGGACGATGATGGGCATCTTGGAAACGGGGTCCACGACCAAACCCTTGATCTTCATCTCGATTTCCATCGGCCGCGCTCCTTGACCGGGCTGAGTCTAATATAGGGCCTGCCCCGGGGGTTGTCAAATCGCGGGCGGAACGCTCGTCAGAACAGGCGGAGCTGGCCGTCGCAGGTCCCGTCTCCGGCGGCTTCATCGCCGAAGAGCCGGATGCGGCCGTACTCGCCGTCGTGGCCGGGCTCGATCCGGACCCGGCCGCGCCTCATCCGTTCGATCCCGGTCGCGACCTCCTCCGGCTGGAGGCGGCGCAGCTCCTCGACCGGGACCTCGGTCAGGACGCGCAGCTCGTTCCCGAACTCGTGCAGGAACCGGAAGGTGGCGTCCCAGACGCTCCGGCAATCGGCGGTCTTGCCCACGGCCTCGGCGACGATCTCGTTGAGGGGGATGAGGTTCCGGTAGGGAACGCGGCCGGGCGGCCGGACCCCTTCCTCGCGGTCGGCGAGCTCCTCGACGCGATGGGCGACGCCGATCGTCAGCTTCTTGCCGCAGCGCGGGCAGAGGTTGCGGCACTGGATCGACTCGCGGGGCGAGAGGACGACGCCGCACTTGCGGTGGCCGTCGAAATGGTACTTGCCCTCCTCGGGGAAGAACTCGATCGTGGACAGGAACTTGGCCGGGTCCTTGCTGCGGAGGGCGTCGACCAAGCCTTTGTAGCTGAAGTCCGTGTCGAAGAGGTTCGCCTCGCGCCCGATCCGCGACGGCGAGTGGGCGTCGGAGTTGGAGATGAGGGCGAAGCGGTCGAGGGCGGACAGCCGCCAGTTCATGGCCGGGTCCGAGGACAGGCCGGTCTCGACGGCGAACAGGCGCGGCGTCATCTCCTCGAAACAGTCCTCGATCGCGTCGAAGCCCGAGTTGGCGCCGAACAGCGAGAACCAAGGCGTCCAGATGTGGCAGGGGACGACGACGGCCGAAGGACAGACGTCGGCGACGATCTTGACGAAGAGCTTGACGTCCATGCCCAGGATGGGCCGGCCGTCCGAGCGGAGGTTGCCGACGGCCCCCAGCCGGGCGTTGATCTTGTCGACGGCCTCGAGGTCGGGCGCGAAGAGGAGGAGGTGGATCTTGCGGACCTTGCCTTGCTTGGAATAGATGAAGCTGATCTCGGTCGAGAGCAGGAAGCGGACGGCGGGGGCGGCCGCGGCGAACGGCCGGAGCCGGGAGTCTTCGGGCGGCGTCAAGCTCCGGAGGCGGAAGAAGCCGTTCCCGTCCGGCTCGAGCTTGGCCTTCATCAGGAACAGCCATTCGGGGTGGGTGAAGTCGCCGGTCGCCAGGAGCTGGAGACCCTTGGCGGCCGCCCAGCAGGCGAGATGGTCGAGCGTCATGTCGCGCGAGGTCGCGCGCGAGAACTTCGAATGGATGTGGAGGTCGGCCAGGTATCTCATGGGACGGAGGGCCCAGTGTATAGAAACGCGGCGCTCTTGGCAAGGCCGCCGCCTCTTGCCAGGCCGGGGCTCGAGGCGTAGACTAGACGTCTGATGAGACGCGCGGCGGCGATTCTGACGACGGCCTGCTTGGCCGTCGCCGCGGCCGGGTTCGCGGCGGGCGGCCAGGAGGGCATGGGGACGGCCCGGCTCTCGGGCGAGGTCCGGGACGAGGCCGGCCTTCCGCTGGCCGGCGTCCGCGTGGCGCTCCTCCACGTCGAGACCGGAATCAACCGGGTCGCGACGAGCGACGACAAAGGCAAGTGGGCCGTCCTGGGTCTCGGGAGCGGCGTCTGGAGGATCACCCTGAGCCTCGCGGGCTACCGGATGCGGGTCGAGGACACCGTCGTCCGCCAAACCGGCCGGAATATCCCGTTCAAATCGGTGTTGAGGCCGCTGCCGACCGAAGGCCCGGCGGCCGACACCGGCGTCGACCTCGTCGAGGAGGGAAACCGCCTCTTCGAGGCGGGGCGCTACGAGGAGGCCCTGGCCGTCTACCGGAAATTCTTCGAGAAGCATCCCCGCCGCTTCCAGGTCCACTTCAACATCGGCAACTGCCTCAAGGAGATGGGAGACTATGACGGCGCGCGGACGTCCTACGGGCGGGTGCTGGACGCCGTCGGGCAGGGCGAGCGCGGTTTGGCCGGAAGCGCGCTGGCGGCCAAGACGATCGCCGCCGTCGGCGAAATCGCCCTTCGCCGGGGAGACCCGGCGGCGGCCCGCGCCGAATTCGAGCGGGCGATCTCGCTCTATCCCCAATTTGCCGGCCTTCCTTACGGCATCGGGGAGATCTACGCCGCGAACGGGAGGAGCGAGGACGCCCTGGCCTATTTCGAGCTGGCCGCCCGCATCAAGCCCGACTGGCCCGACCCCTGGCTGCAGCTCGGCCGTCTCCGGCTCAAGGCGAACGACGTCGAAAACGCCCTGAAGGATTTCCGCACATATCTCGCGCTCGCGCCCGACATCTCCAACGCCGGGGAGATCCGCGAGCTCATCGAATCGCTGGCGAAGAAATAGCTCCCGTTGCCCGCGTCCGTCGCTGGTTTCGACGGACGGCGAAGAAACGGCGTCTTCCGCCCTCAGTGCGCCCTGCTCGCGGCCTCCCCTTTCCGGGCGTATTCGGCCGAGAGCGCGGCGTTCCCCAGGCGATTGTAGAGGTCGGCCAGGAGGAAATAGCCCAGCGGGAGCTCGGACGGCTCGGGCTTGAGGTCGATCCCCTTCTTGACCAGCTCGACGGCCTCTTCGTAGTCCCGCCCGCGTTTCAGGGAAATCCGGGCCAGGTAGAAATAAGTCAGGGGAAAGCCGGGGTCGATCTCCAGGCAGCGGCGGAGCGTCTCGAGCTCGAGCTCCTCCTCACCCGTTTGACGGTAGATGCGGCTTAGGTTGTAGAGCGACCGGAAGTGTTTGGGCGTGTGGACGAGCTCCTCCCGGTAGGCGGCCAGGGCCGCGGCGAGGTCGCCCCGTTTTTCGTGAAGCAGAGCCAGGTTGTAGTGCACGGTGCTCAACCGGGGATTGAGGCGGCGGGCCGCCTCGAGGTGATGCCCGGCCGGGTCGAAATCGTCCCGGACCGTGTAGATCGCGCCCAGGAGGTTGTGGGACGACGCCGATTCCGAGTTGAGGGACAGGCACTGTTTGAGGTAGGAGACGGCGGCGTCGTAGTTCTTCCTCATGAAATTCAGGTTGCCGAGAAGAAAATAAAGCTGGGCGTCGGAGAAGCCCGACGCGAGGTAATCGACGACGAATTTTTCGGCTTCGGGGATCCGGCCCATGGCCAGGTAGGAATTGGCGATGTTGATGACGGTGAAGACGTCGTCCGGCTTCTTGTCCAGGGCGG
>JAFGBC010000322.1 GCA_016933355.1 Candidatus Aminicenantota bacterium | reverse complement strand
GGCTCACTCGCCGATGACCTTGACCAGGACGCGTTTCCGCCTCAGGCCGTCGAACTCCCCGTAGAAGATCTCCTCCCAGGGCCCGAGGTCGAGCTTGCCCTTGGTCACGGCGACGACGACCTCCCGGCCCATGATGCTGCGCTTGAGATGGGCGTCGGCGTTCGTCTCTCCCGTCCGGTTATGGCTGTAGGTCTGGGGAGCGAAGGGCGCCAGCCCTTCGAGCCAACGGTCGAAGTCCTGATGGAGACCGGCTTCGTCGTCGTTGATGAAGACGCTGGCCGTGATGTGCATGGCGTTGACCAGGCACAGCCCTTCTTCGACGGCGCTCTGGCGGACGATTTCGCGGACGGCTTCGGTGATGCGGATGAACTCCCGCCGCCGTCCGGTTTCAAACCATAGGTATTCGGTCCTGGACTTCATCGCCGGCCCAGGATCTCGTCCACGAGCGGCTTGGCGTCGTAGACCTTGAGCAGGGCTTCGAGAATGCCGCGGCTGTCGACCATGACCGAACGGGCGATCGTGTCGTCATAGACGAAGCGCGTCGGCAGGCTCTGGATGTTGCCGTCGAAAAGGACGCCCACGAATTCGGCCTTCCGGTTGACGAGCGGAGAGCCCGAGTTGCCGCCGATCGAGTCGCAGGTCGAGACGAAGTTCAGGGGAACGCTCAAGTCCAGGCTGGATTTCTTCGCGACGAAGCTCGGCGGCAGAGTGTAGGGGTCCCTGTTGACGTTCTTCGCCGACAGCGCGAAGAGCCCGGCGAACGTCGTCGCATAAGGGATTTTGCGGCCGTGTTCCAGGTAGCCCTTGGCGACGCCGAAGCTCAGCCTGAGCGTCGAGGTCGCGTCGGGGGGGATGGTCGCGCCCTTAAGCCGGAACAGGGCGCGGGCGACGAGGGTTCCATTCCTGGTTTCGACGGCGTCGACTTCTTTCTCGTAGCGCGAGCGGAGTCCGCGCGAGACGGGGTCGACGAGGAGGGCGAGCTTGATCATCGCGTCTTCGGACCGGCAGACCGCCTCCCAGCCTCCCGCGAGCAGGGCCTTGCGGGCCTCGATATCGGCGAGCTTCGTCCCGGCCACGAGTTCACGGGCGACGGCGTCGGGCGTTCGGCCGCCGAGCAGCCATCGCACTTCCTGGAGATGGCCCAGCTCTTCGTTAAGCTGGGCGAGCGAGTCGGCCAGCTTAACGACCTCGAATTCGTCATAGATGGGGGCCGGAGAGAGGAAGGAGCGCTCGACCGAAGCCAGGTTGGCGTCGCGATACTCGCGGAGGCGTTCGGCGTTCGGCTTGGCGCGCTCCTGAGCGAGGCGGACGAGCGTCCGGGCCGCCCCGAAGTAGACGGTGTTGAAGCCCTGGGCCCGCTCCAGGAACGTGTAGGGCTTGAAGAACGAGGCGTAGGACGCCTGGGCGGCCGCGATCTCGTCCCAGGCCTTTCCGAATTCGGCGCTGAGAACGACGTCCTTGGCGACGGCCTCTCGGACCGCCTTCTCTTCGCGGGCCTTCTTGTCCATGAGCGCCTTGTCGAGGAGCCCGGACTGATAGCCGAGGGTGGCCTTCAAGCCGTTTTCGATCCCGAACAGGCTGCGCATGGCGACCCGGGCCTCCTCTTCGCCCTTCTCGGCGTATTCATGAAGCAGGGCCTGGCGCCGCTTAAGATTGGCGATGTTGAAGGGATAGCTCGTATCCCGCAGGAACTCAAGCTGGCTCAAGGTCAGCAGCCGGCCGGTCGATCCCGGGTTGCCCGAGCAGAAGACGAGCTCGCCGTCCCGGACGCCTTTCGAGCTCCATTTGAGGTAATGCGGCGTCTTGAGGGGCCGGTCGTTCTCGTAGACGCGGAAGAGCGCGATGTCCAGGTCGTAGCGGGGGTAGGTGAAGTTGTCGGCGTCGCCGCCGAAGAACGCGATCGCGTTCTCGGGGGCGAAGACGAGCCGGACATCGGACAGGGTCTTATACTTGTAGAGGTGGAAGAGGCTCCCCGAATAGAGCTTGACGACCGACGCGCGGAGACCGCTCCGCTCCGACTCCTCCTTTTCCAGGGCGGCGACGGCCTTGTCGATGGCTTCGGCCGCATCGGCCGCGCTCATCCCGGGCCGGACGGCGCCCGTCACGGTTTCGGTCACATCGACGATGTCCTCAAGGACCCGGAGCTCGACGCCCGGGCACTTGATCTCCTCCGGCCGCGTCCGGGCGTAGAAGCCCGTCTTCATGAGGTCGCGGTCCTTGCTCGACAGGTTCTGGATGGCGCCGCGGCCGACGTGGTGGTTGGTGAGGACCAGGCCGTCGGACGAGACGAACGAGGCCGAGGCTCCGCCGAAGCGGACGGAGGAGAGGCGGAGGTGGGTCAGCCATTCGTCTTGGAGCGCAAACCCGTATCTCTTCTGGACAAGGTCCTTGGGGGCCATGTTGAACAGCCACATCCCCTCGTCCGAGGCCGCGGGGATGGAAACGGCCAGGCCGGCCAGGAGGATTCCGGCCAAAACCCGTAACGCTGCCTTTTTCATGATGCGTCGTACTCCTTTCCTGATTCGGGCCTCTATTATAGCCGAATCGAACCGTTTCGGCCCTAAACCCGGCCGCCTGGGACCGCGATGACGGGACGATACCTCGACCCGGATCGGACCGGGGCGCTGTCGGCTTGTTTTTCCGCCGGATTCGGCTATCATAGTCCTTCTTAGGAACCTCGGGATGAAGCTCACCGAAGCGCCATACGACAAGCCCCTGCGCATCGCCTCCGTCCAAGGCGGCGAGGGCGTCCGGCGCCGTCTGCTGGCCCTGGGTTTCCATCAGGGCGACCGGATCATGATCGTCTCCAGCGGGATTCTCCAGGGTCCCATCCTCGTCCGCAACCTGGCGGCCGATGTCACGGTCGCGCTCGGCCGGGGCGTCGCCTTCAAGATCCTGGTCGAGCCCGACCATGTCTAGCAAGCCGCGGCCGCCGACCGTCGTCCTCGTCGGCCAGCCCAATTGCGGCAAGAGCACCCTGTTCAACGCCATCGCCGGTCCCAAGGCCGAGGTGTCGAATTTTCCGGGGACCTCGACCAAGCACACCCACTCGGAAGTCCGGGTCGGAGAGCGGACCCTGACCGTCGTCGACCTGCCGGGGACGTACTCGCTCGTCCCGCTCGACCCGGCCGAGAAGGTCGCCTACGGACATCTCTTCCAGGAAAAGCCCGACCTTGTCCTCAACGTCGTCGACGCGTCGACCCTCAGCCGGAGCCTGGAGCTGACGCTCGAGCTCCTCGAGATGCGGCGCCCGATGATCGTCGTCCTCAACATGGTCGACCTGGCCGAGAAGAAGGGCTTCCAGATCGACACGGACCGCCTCGCCGAGCTCCTGGGCGTTCCCGTCGTGGCGACGATCGCCAGCCACGGCCGAGGGATCAAGGAGCTCTTGGACCTGTCTTGCGAGGTTATCGATCGCGGGCAGTCCATCCCGCGCCACGCCTGGTCGGCCGACGTCCAGGCCAAGCTCGACGATCTCGCCGGCCTCCTGCCGCCGGACCTCTGCGAGGACGCCGACGCCGTCTTCGCAGCGGCCAAGCTCATCGAGACGGGAAACCTGGCCTGCGACGGCCTGCTGGGGGACATCGAACCGTCGTTCAAGGCGGAGCTGGACCGGGTCCGGGCCGAGTTGGAAGCCATGCGGGGTGTCCCGGCCTACGAAGTGATCTCCGCCGAGCGCCATCACCTCGCCCTGAAGATTTCCGAAGAGGCCGGACGGCTGAGCCACGGGCCGCGCCTGACCTGGGACAAGAAGGTGGACGACGTTCTCATGCATCCCGTCTTCGGTTATATCTTCATGACCGCGATTTTTTTGCTCTTTTTCATCGTCATATTCAAGGTCGGAAACCCCCTGGAAACGCTCCTGCTCGAGCCTCTCGCCGAGATGCGGCTCTGGCTGGCCGCCCGCCTCGGAAGCGGCCTGGTCTACCACCTGGCGGAAGGCCTGCTTCAGGGTGTCGGCGGCGGGGTGGCCATTGTCCTCCCTTATTTCATCCCGCTCCTCCTGCTCATGGCGGTGCTGGAGGACGTCGGCTACCTGGCCCGGGCGGGCTTCCTCCTCGACACCTTCATGCACCGCATCGGGCTCCACGGGAAATCCATATCGCCCTTCATCCTCGGGTTCGGGTGCAACGTGCCGGCCGTCGTCGCGACCCGGATCCTGGAATCGCGGCGGGACCGCATCATCACCTCGCTCCTCATCCCGTTCATCCCCTGTTCGGCCCGGACGACGATCATCCTCGCCCTGGTCGCGTTCTATCTGGGGCCGTTCTATGCCCTCGGGTTCTATATCGTCAACCTGGCCGTCGTCGCGGTCCTGGGCTGGGTGCTCAGCCGCCTGGTCAAGGCCGAATCGCCCGGTCTCATCCTCGAAATTCCCTCGCTTAAGATCCCCTCGCTCGGCACCGTCGCCAATAAGGTTCGGCTTCAGCTCATGGACTTCATCAAGTTAGCTTGGCCGCTTCTCATCGCCGGCAGCCTGGTCCTGAGCCT
>JAFGBC010000105.1 GCA_016933355.1 Candidatus Aminicenantota bacterium | reverse complement strand
GGGCCGGGGGCAGAGGATAATCTCTTCGACGCTCTTGTTCTATTCTAATAAGTCCAACGGCTAATCCCGGGGTCGCCGCTGCGGGTGAGAAGGGGCGGTCAAATACACCCCCGGATTCCTCTGTAAAGGTGATTGCCAGAGATGGAAAACCGGCCGATATTGAAGGACGAGGACGGCCTGTCGGGTATTCTGCGGAAGGAGAGGTGCGTGTGCCGGAAAGCGCCGGCGGCCTGCCGAGCCTGAACCCCGCGAAGGGGATTGAAAAAAGCGGCCCGGAAGGCTAGAATGACCTCATAACCGGATGGGACGTCATCGTTGAGAGGCAGGCCCACATGAGACAATCATCCGTTCGGCGGGGGCGTAGCCGTTCAGGGCGGGGGTTCACCTTCATCGAGATCATGGTCGTCGTGTCCCTCATCGGCCTGACCGCGCTCGCCATCTACCCCTCCATCAACAACATCATGAGGACGCGGACGTTCGACAACGCGGCCAAGGACATCCTGACGACCATGCAGCAGACCAAGCACCTGGCCGTCCGAGCCAAGATCAGCCACCGCATCCGGTTTCTTCAGAGGGAAAACATCTGGCGCTACGTGGTCGAACACGAGACGGCGGACGGGAATTGGGTCCGCGTCCCGGGCCAGATCGAGAAGACCGTTCCCCCCGAGTTCGCGGCGACGGTCAGCCTGCCCGCCCAGTCCGTGACCTTCTCCGCCCTCGGTTACGTGACGGACTTCACGGTGAATCAGAACACGGTGACCCTCCAGAGCGAGCGGCTGACGGGCGCCCTGCAGGACGACCTGCGGGTCGTCAGCGTCTACGCGGGCGGGTTGGTCCGGTACGCCAGAGACAGGAGCTTCTGACATGGCCCAGACCGAAAAGAAACGGAGCAAAGGATTCACGCTGATCGAGGTCCTGATCGGGATGGCCCTGGTCGGGATCGCCGTCCTGGGCTTGGCCGAGATGTTCACGCTGGCCGTCCTCCAGAACCGCCAGGCGGACCGGATCGCCAACGCGACCTTCCTGGCCCAGCAGCAGATCGACGCGATGCGGAACATGACGCAGACCGAGATCGCCGCCTGGGCGGGGATCCCCTTCGACGAGCCGCTCGACCTCAACGCGGACGGCGTCAACGACTACCGGAGGATCACCGCCGTCCTGAACACAGGGACGCTCTGGGACATCCGGGTCCTCGTCTTCTCGGCCGAGCACATGGCGACCGACATGGACGAGCTCGTCGCCGACCCCCAGGGCCACAAGGTCCGCTCGCAAATCCAGACCCTCATCAGCAGCAGGTGACCGCCATGAAACCCATACGACAAACGAAGACGGGACGGGCCGCCGGCTTTACCCTGATCGAGTTCCTGTTGGGGAGCACGCTGCTCCTGATCATCATCATCGGAACGCTCAGCCTTTACGGAAGGAGCAACAAGGTTTCGGTCGACCAAACCCAGTTCTCCGAGGTTCAACACGACGTCCGCTCCGCCATGTATCTGATCTCGCGCGACGCGCGGATGGCCGGCGTCGGCCTGCTCCCCGACATTACCGGCTACGGCATCGAGGGCGTGAACGCCTACAGCCCCGCCCCCGAGACCGCCGATTCCCTGAAGCTTATGGGGAACTTCGACGACCCGCTCGCCCTCCATATCGAGAGCTACCAGGGCAGCGCGGCGACGGCCTTCCTCTTCGACTACGAGCTCGAGAACGCGCCCTACGACTGCCCGGATTTCTACGAGAACAGGACCGTCCTCGTCATGTCGCCCAGCTGCCCGGGCTGCTATTCCTTCCGGTTCATCGCCGAGAATATGCTAAGCGGCTGCGGCAGCGGCACCGCCCACGTCAATTTTCCGCCCGGCCAAGCTCCGGGCATTAACCCCCCCGGCGGTCTGAGCGACACCAACTGCGAGCCCGACTGTTGGGACAACGGCATCATCACGATGGCTCAGATCAAGTATTACTGGCTGGACACGACCGGGAACGCCGCCGATTACCCGAATATCGGCAACCTGGACGCCGGCCACGGCTATCTCGGCATCCCCAACGTCCTCTACCTCTCGACGAACGAGGATACCGATCAGGCCGAGGGGATCCACATGCCCCTGGCCATGAACATCGAGAACCTCCAGTTCGAGTACAACGGGGATTTCGACATGGACGGCAACGGCCAGCTGGACGGATTCCAGCCCTGGGACAACGCGAACTGGACAATCCTGGCGACGGACGACGACGCCACCCGCCAGACCAAGAAGGAGAGGCTTAGCCGTATCAGCCAAATCCGCGTCCAGGTCCTGGGCCGGACGGCCCGGCCCTTCCTGACCGTGAACAAGACGCCCATCGCCGACGTCCAGGTCTACCGGCGGCCTGCGATCTCGGATTCCCCGGGCGCGACCGGGCCGACGCCGGACGACTGGCGCCGGAGGTTCCTGCTCGAATCGACGGCCACCGTCCGAAACAACGCCCTCGTCATCTACAATACCGGAGCGCGCTGAGGAGGCGGCCATGAGACGCGTTAACCTTGACATCCGCAAGGGCATGGGCCTGGTCATCGTCATCCTCGTCCTCGCCTTCCTCCTGGGCGTGGGAATCACCGTCATCGCCGTCACGCAGTCCGGGCCCGAGGTCTCGGGCAACATCCGGCTCCAACAGCAGGCCCTTCAGGCCGCCGAGGCGGGCTTCGACGCCGGCTGGCAGCATCTGACCGGGCAGTTCGCGGACGGCGTGATCGCCGATTTCACGACACTGTACCGGACGACCTACGGCGGCGCGAGCGGCCTGGACGACCCGATCAGCCCCAACTATTTCCGCCGCCTGACCGACCGCCAGCTCATCGCCGACGTCCTGGCCAACTCCGAAAACGAACTGTTCGCCGACGTCGCCATGCCCGGCGACTCCCGCTTCGCCTACACCGTCTTCCTGATCGACGACGAGGTCCTGGGCGCCCAGGACGAGACGGATTGCATCCTGGTCTGCATCGGGCGGGGCCCGCGCGACAGCTCGTCGCGGATCGAAGTCGAGATCGCTCTCAATTAAGGGAAGGGAAAACGCCATGAGAAAAGCCATCCTGATCACGGGCGGGGCCGCGGCCATCCTGGCCGCGCTCTTCATCGTCAAGGCGACGGCCCAGGTCGGCGACTGCGATACGAGAGACGCCAGCGTCATCGCCTACAGCAACGGCAACAACCCGGTGACCGTCAACGTCAACGACCCCAACAATATGCAGGGCATCGCCATCGACAAGGCAGTGGGGGATCTCGCCCTCCGGCTCCGTGAAAAGGGCGCGAACTTCATCCCCGGCAGCGACTACGCCGTCACCACCAACCAGAGGATGACGGGCGCCGCGGGCGACTTCAACCTGGACGGCTTCGTCGACCTCATCCAGGGCGGCCGTGCGACCGACTATCACACCAACTCGAGCCTGGGCAACAACAACCCCGCCGACAGCAACATCGCGTTCTTCGTTTCGCGGGGCAAGGACCCCGCCGACGAGACCCGCTTCCTGTTCGACGGCCCCTATTATCTTCTCTACGCGGGATCAGCCCTGGACCGGACGTACGAGATCGTCGCCGGCGGCGCGGGCGACTTCGACCGCGACGGCGACCCCGACATCGCCGTCCTGACCTGGCAGGGCCGGCTGTTCCTCTTTAAAAATCTCTATGTCGAAAACGACCTCGAGCCCGGCCTGGCGCCCGTCTTCGACGCCGCGGATCCCGTTTACCTGGGCGACCTCGTCAACGACGGCTACGGCGAATTCGGGACCGGCGGCGACCACTTCCGTTGGGAGAGCAACATCGAATCCATCGACATCGACGGCGACGGGGACCTCGACCTCGTCGTCGGCGTGCCCACCCGCTGGGCGACCAGCCGCTGGGGACAGGTCGTCATCTTCATCAACAACGGGAGCGGCGTCTTCTCCCGCCTGCCGACGGCGATCAATCCGTACCCGAATAATTCGAGCGGTCTCTACGCGGTATGCGGCGTCGCCGCCGGCGATTTCGACAACGACGGCGACGTCGATTTCTACGTCGGGTCGGCGAACTCGCGCTACATCTATTTCTACCGGAACGACGGGCTGGGAAATTTCTCCCAGGTCTCGACGAGACGAATCACGATCCCGGCCTCCCACGGGAGCGCCACCATGCTCCGGGCCGCCGACCTGGACGGCTATCACGGCCTCGACATGGTCCTGGCCACGGACGGACACGTCACGAATCAGCCGGGCGGCTACGTCTACTGGTTCGCGAACAACGGGACGGGCGTCATGACCCAATACTGCGTCCCGAGCGACTGCAGCCAGGTCTCCTCCTCGGGGGACCTCGACTCTGGCGCCGTAGGAGACTTCGACAACGACGGCGACATGGACTTCTTCGTGGCCGACGGCAACGACTCCCGGAACTGCTACTTCTTCATGAACGACACCTTTCCCCTCTACGTCGACTACGGCATGGTCTACTCGATCAACCTCCTCCCCTGCTCGTTCATCGCCTCCGACAACGCCGTCGTCTCGGCGACGCTGAGAGCGGTGGACAACACTCCGAGCGGAACCGCCGTCGCTTACTACCTCTCCAACTCCAACGACGATAACGGCCAGCCGCTCTGGGAAGGCCCGGTGACCCCGGGCGTCGAGCACTGGTTCCAGGCGCCCGGCTGGTTCCTCCGCTGGCGGGCCATCCTGACCTCAAGCGACGAGACGAAGACGCCGCGCATCATCCATCTCGGCATCGATTATAAATACATCATCAAACGGGAGTATTCCCGGACTTCGCACGCCTTCACCTACGCCGAGGTCAACGGCGGCCATGACGGACTGGAGGAGGTCCTGTTCTCGGCCTCGTTCGAGTTTCCCAGCTGGAAAGGACATCTCAGGTCTTGGGACCTGACCGATATGACCCTCCTCGCGTCGAAGGGCACGACGATCCAGGAGATCAAGGGCGCCGGCGCTTCCTACGTCACGGACGCGGGCGCCGTGCTGGCGGCGACGCCCTGGAGCGGCCGCCATGTCTTCACCGCCGAGGTCAGGGACGGCGACGGCCTCATGAACGACCGGATCGATTTCGAGCCCTCCGAGGTCGCCGCCTTGGAGCCCTATCTCGGGCTGGGCATCGACAGCCCGGAATCCGTCCCCCTGATCGAGTTCGTCCTGGGCCGGGGCCGGGCCTGGAAGCTGGGCGACATCAATCATTCCTCCCCGCAGGTCCTGGAGCCGCCCAAGGGTATCCCCTCTTTGATGGGCGACGCCGAAAGCTACGACGCGTTCAAGACGGCCCAGGCCGAGCGCCCCCGCTCGATCCTGGTCGGCGCCAACGACGGCATGTTCCACTGCTTCCATCCGGGAACCATGGAGGAGCAGTGGGCCTTCATCCCCAACAACCTCCTCTATAAGCTCAAGAAGATGCGCGTCCAGGACCCGGACTGCGGGGAATACCTCGTCCATCACCCCTTCGTGGACGGGACGGCGACGCTCGCCGACGTCTATTTCAACGGAGCCTGGCACACCGTGGCCGTCTGCGGCCAAGGTCCGGGCTGGGGCAAGGACCACCATTGGTATTATTTCTGCCTCGACGTGACCGACCCCGCCGACCCGAAGCCGCTCTGGGAGTTCAACGATCCCGAGTCGACCGGCGAGACCTGGTCCGTCCCGGCCGTCGGTCGGCTGCCCACGGACGGCCGCTGGGTCGCTTTCTTCGCGTCCGGCTACGACACGGACGGCGACCCGAGCGTCGTCCTGGGCAATCACTTCTACTGCCTGGACATCGAGGACGGCGAGGTTCTATTCAACGAGGAAATCAAGGACACGCCCGAACCGGCCAGCCCCTTCGGGATCCAAAACACGATTCCGGGCGCGCCGGCCCTGGCCGACAAGGACAACGACGGGGCCGTCGACGCCGTCTATTTCGGAGACCTGCTGGGCCGGATCTGGAAGATCGACGCGGCGGGAGCGCCCGACAAATGGGACCCCGAGGTCATCTACGAGGACCCTTACAACCACCCGATCGTCACCAAGCCGGCCATCGACGTCAACCGGTCCGACCAGTCGGTTT
>JAFGBC010000104.1 GCA_016933355.1 Candidatus Aminicenantota bacterium | reverse complement strand
TATCGGACGGCGGCGGGGCTTGCAGACATCCCCGGCCTCGTCCACGGCTTCGGGACGGCGGCCTGGGGGCCGGAGGAGGTCGCCGCCATGGCCGCCCGCGCTGGATTCCGGGCGGTCCTCCTCAAACAGATCCATTCGGACGCCGTCCATGTCATCGACGCCGACAACGTCGGACGGGCCGCGGCATCCCCTTTGCCGGGCGACGCGCTGGTCACGGCCTTGCCCGGCGTTCTCCTGGTCGTCAAGACGGCCGACTGCCTGCCCGTTTTCCTCGTCGACGAGGCGCGGCGCGTCGTCGCCGCCGTCCACTGCGGATGGCGGGGAACGCTGCGGCGCATCCTGGAGAGGACGCTCGCCGTCCTGGGCGACCGCTTCGGCGCGCCGTCCGAAGGGCTTTGGGCCGCGCTCGGGCCCTGCATCGGGAGCGAATGCTACGAAGTCGGCCCGGAGGTTCGGGCGGCCTTCGACGACGGGGGCTTCAGCGACACGCTGTTCCGGGACAGCCCCGGCCGACCCGGACGCGCCCTCTTCGACCTCCGCGGCGCGAACCTGGCATCGCTGCGGGCGGCCGGCCTCGCGCCGTCCCGCATCATTGCGGACGACGCCTGCACCCGCTGCGACCCTCGCCTGCTCTCTTTCCGCCGCGATAAAAACAAAGATGCTCGTATGGCGAGCTTCCTGGGTTTCCTTCCTAGCTAGGATCGAACCTCTGCGTTTTCGCTCTTGACGGGCGAGAACGATGCGCTCAAGGAAGCCCTGAGTCCGGCCAAAGCGCTGGGGCGGAGAAGGCCATCGGAGGGTCGAAAGGGTATGCTTCGGACCGAAGAAGGCGAGGAACCGAGCCATGAAGAGGGCCGTCTGAGAGCTGAAGCGGGGACGGTCCGATTGAGGACTATGGTCTTCAATCGAGAGAGGAGGCTCGAAGCGAGCGAGATTTCCTCGCCGGGGAAATCGAGCGTGCCCTCGAATGGTCTGGTCCGAGCCTTCCTCTTCTTGAAGAAGAGCATATCATTGGCATCTGAGTTGCTTTTTAGCCGCATTTTCTTTATCCTTATCGATTATGGAAAAGCCGCTGGCCGACATATCGCTTCCGGGCGTCGCTCTCTTCAAAAAGGGCAAGGTCCGAGACGTCTATGACCTCGGCGACCAGCTCCTGATCGTGGCCACCGACCGCATCTCGGCCTTCGACCACGTCCTGCCCTCGCTCATCCCGGACAAAGGGAAGGTCCTGACCCAGCTCTCGGCGTTCTGGTTCGGGATGATGGCCCTCGTCTGCCCCAACCATTTCCTGACGGGCGACGTCGGCGAGTTTCCGGCGAATCTCCGCAAACAGCGCCGGTTGCTCGAGAAGCGTTCGATGCTCGTCCGCAAGACGTCGGTCGTGCCGGTCGAATGCGTCGTCCGCGGCTACCTGGCCGGCTCGGGCTGGAAGGAATACCGGGCGACCGGAAAAGTCTGCGGCATCAAGCTCCCCAAAGGCCTGGCCGAGTCCGACCAGATCGCCGAGCCCATCTTCACGCCCTCGACCAAAGCCGAGGTCGGGCACGACGAGAACATCTCCTTCGGCGAGATGGAGAAGCGGATCGGAGCCGACCTGGCCCGGAAGATCCGCAAGATCAGCCTCGAGCTCTATCGCAAGGCCCTGCTCCACGCCCTCAACAAAGGCATCATCATCGCCGACACCAAGTTCGAGTTCGGTCTTGTCGGCGGCGACCTCGTTCTCGTCGACGAGATCTTCACCCCCGACTCCTCCCGGTTCTGGCCGCTCGAAACCTACGCCCCCGGCCGGGGCCAAGCCAGCCTCGACAAGCAGTTCGTGCGCGACTACCTCGAGAGCGCGGCCTGGGACAAGGCCTCGCCGCCGCCGCCTCTGCCGGACGCCATCGTCCGCCAGACGGCCGAGCGCTACCTGGACATCTACAAACGCCTGACCGGCCGCGACGAGCTCTGATGTCCGGCACGGTCGACCTCCACATCCACTCCAACCGGAGCTGCGACGGCGATTTCGCGCCCGCCGAGCTCGTCCGGATGGGAAAGGGCTGCAGACTGCGGGCGATGGCCATCGCCGACCACGATACGGTCGCCGCTTACCCCGAAGCCCTCGACGCCGGCCGGGCCGAGGGCGTCGAGGTCATCCCCAACATCGAGTTCACGACCGTCTTCGGGCGGGACGACCGGGAGTTTCACCTCCAGGTCCCGTTCCTGGACTGGGCGGGACGGAGCGTGGCAGAGCTCGCCGGCCGCGTCACGGCGGCGCGCTTCCGCGAAGCTCGCGAGAGGGTCGACGCGCTCCGGGCGCTCGGGTTCGACATCGCCTGGGCGGAGGTCGAGGCGGCCAGCGACGGCGCCGCCCCGCTGGGCGTCAAGATCGCCCAGGTCCTCCTGGATAAGACGGCCGGACAAAGCGCGCCCTATCCGCCCGCCCTGGCGTCCTACCTGAGCCCGGAGCGGCGGGACATGGGCCCGTATTTCTTCTACCGCGACTATTTCGCCGAGGGCAAGCCGGCTTTCGTGCCCAAGCGGCACGTCCCGCTCGTCGAGGTCCTCGCGGCGATGCCGGCGCTGGGCGGCGTGGCCGTCCTCAGCCACCCGGGGGCCTATTTCCAGAATACGACGGCGGAGGACCTGGCCGAGCTCAAGGAGCGCGGCCTGGCCGGGCTCGAGGTTTATTCGCCCTATCACACGGCCGAGCAGGTCGCGATCTACAAAGAGCTGGCCCGGACCTTCGACCTGGTCGCCACGGCCGGTTCCGATTTTCACGGACGGATCAAGCCAAACGTCGCCTTCGGCTCGCTTCGCGAAGGCGACTACCGGATGGTCGAAGAGCTGCGGAGACGGGGGAGGGGGTAGATGGGAGGGAATTGGATCGACATTGTCCTGGTCGTCATCCTGGCCGTGACGGTCGTCCTGGGCCTCATCAAGGGCTCGGTCCGGTCGCTCCTCGGGATCGCGGCCGTCATCCTCGGCCTGATCCTGGCCAGCCAGGCCTACGGGGCGGCGGCCCGGCTGGTCCGTCCCGTCATCACGAGCGCCCTCTGGGCGAACCTGGTCGGATTCCTGCTCGTCTTCCTTGCCGTCCAGCTCGCGGGTTGGGCCGTCGGGTTCCTGATCTCCAAGGTCCTGAAAGGCCCGCTCCGCTTCATGGACCACGTCCTGGGCGGGCTGGTCGGGTTCGCCAAGGGCGTGCTCATCTGCGGCGTTTGCGTCCTGGCGCTGGTCGCCTTCCCTGTGGACCGGAAGGCGGTCAAGACCTCTCAGCTGGCGCCGTTCTGCTACCGGGTCGCGCGGGCGGCTGTCCTCCTCGTTCCCGACGAGCTCAAGGCCCAGTTCAAAGAGACCTATTTCGCCATCAAGGAAAGCGCGGACAGCCATGGATAAGAAGCACGGCGACCAGACCATCCATCAGAAGATGGAGGCGATCAGCAAGGATATCGTCGATAAAGAGATCCCCCTCGACGACACCCTCAAGGAATTCGAGAAGGTCTGCCTGGAAGCCGCCTTGAAGAAGTACAAGGGGAATATCACGAAGATAGCCAAGGCCCTGGGAGTTCACCGCAATACCCTTCATAACCGCATAAAAGTCCTCAGAATCAAGAAAATTTAGCAGTCCACGCTCAAATCTGCCATTTTTTCATGTTTAGAGACTTGACAAACGGCCTTTCTTAGCCTATATTTAGCACTCTCGGTAACAGATTGCTAAAAACATTAAGGAGGTTTTCATGAAGGTTATTCCCCTGTACGACAGAGTCCTCTTGAAGCGTCTGGAGGAAAAAGAGGTCAAACGCGGCGGCATCATCATCCCCGACACCGCCAAGGAGAAGCCCCAGGAGGCCGAAGTCATCGAGGCCGGCAAGGGCCGGGTCAACGACGAGGGCAAGGTCGTTCCCCTCGAGGTCAAGAAGGGCGACCGGGTCCTGATCGGCAAGTACAGCGGCACCGAAGTCACCATCGACGGCGTCGAGCACATCATCGTCCGCGAAGACGAGATCCTGGCCAAGCTGTCCTGACGCATCGCAACGCTACACAAGGAGACCATCATGCCTAAACAGATCGTACTCGGAGACGACGCCCGGCAGTCGCTGCTCAAGGGCGTCAACATCCTCAGCAACCTGGTCAAGGAGACGCTCGGCCCCCGCGGCAAGAACGTCGTCCTCGACAAGAAGTTCGGCTCCCCGACAAGCACCAAGGACGGCGTCACCGTCGCCAAGGAAGTCGAGCTCAAGAACCCGCTCGAGAACATGGGCGCCCAGCTCGTCAAGGAAGTCGCCTCCAAGACGTCCGACGTCGCCGGCGACGGGACGACGACGGCGACCGTCCTGGCCCAGGCCATCTACGGCGAGGGCCTCCGCTACGTCACGGCCGGCGCCAACCCGACGCTGGTCAAGAAAGGCATCGACCAGGCCGTCGAGACGGTCGTCGGCGAGCTCAAGAAGCTCAGCCGCGACGTCAGCGGCGAGGCGATCGCCCAGGTCGGGGCCATCTCCGCCAACAACGACGTCTCGATCGGCAAGATCATCGCCGAGGCCATGGACAAGGTCGGCAAGGACGGCGTCATCACCGTCGAGGAAGCCAAGGGCATGGACACGACCCTGGACATCGTCGAGGGCATGCAGTTCGACCGCGGCTACTCCTCCCCCTACTTCATCACCGACCCCGACCGGATGGAGTGCGTCCTGGAGAACGTCCTGGTCCTCCTCCACGAGAAGAAGATCTCGAACCTGCGCGAGCTCCTGCCCCTGCTCGAGAACATCGCCCGCATGGGCAAGCCCCTCCTGATCATCGCCGAGGAGGTCGAGGGCGAGGCGCTGGCGACCCTGGTCGTCAACAAGCTCAAGGGGACGTTCCTCTGCGCGGCCGTCAAGGCCCCCGGCTTCGGCGACCGGCGCAAGGCCATGCTCGAGGACATCGCCATCCTGACCGGCGGCAAGGTCATCACCGAGGACATCGGCGTCAAGCTCGAGAACGTCGGGCTCGACTGGCTGGGCGAGGCCAAGAAGGTCGTCATCGACAAGGACAACACGACGATCGTCGAGGGCAAGGGCAAGGACTCCGACGTCCAGGCCCGGATCAAGCAGATCCGGACCCAGATCGAGGAGACGACCTCGGACTACGACCGGGAGAAGCTCCAGGAGCGGCTGGCCAAGATGGTCGGCGGGGTGGCCCTGATCAAGGTCGGCGCCGCGACCGAGACCGAGCTCAAGGAGAAGAAGGCCCGGGTCGAGGACGCCATGCACGCGACCAAGGCGGCCGTCGAGGAGGGTATCGTCCCGGGCGGCGGCGTCGCCCTGCTCCGGGCCCAGAAGGCGCTCGACGGCCTCAAGTTCGGGGGCGACCAGCAGATCGGGCTCAACATCATCCGCCGCGCGCTCGAGGAACCGATGCGGCAGATCGCGGCCAACGCCGGGCTCGAGGGCTCGGTCATCGTCGAGAAGGTCAAGGAGCTCAAGGCCGACCACGGCTTCAACGCGCTGACCGAGACGTACGAGGACCTGGTCAAGGCCGGCATCCTCGACCCGACCAAGGTCGTCCGGATCGCGCTCCAGAACGCGGCCTCGATCGCCGGCCTGCTGCTGACGACCGAGGGGTTGATCGCCGACCTCCCCGAGGAGGACAAGCAGCCCAAGTACCCGACGCCCCCCGGCGACATGTACTGAGCGAAGCTTCAACGCGCGACGAGAGTCTTTTCAGGGAGCGGCGCAAGCCGCTCCCTTTTTTTTCGTCTTTCCGGGGGCGAAGAGGAAGAGTCGCTGCCTGTTTCCATCTCGCGCGAAAAACTCCCTCCGGCCCATCAGAGATCGTCCTTCGCCTGCTTGTCCTCGGACCAGGAGACGGCGAAGTCCATGTCCTTCCTCCTCCGGTTGCCCTTGGCCGAGGGGAGAGGTTCGGTTGATTTTTAGGCCCGATCTCGCTTGAGTTGATTGGCCCGACCCGCAAGGCCCGCTGATCTGCCCTCCCAACCGCCCATTGACATCGCCCGAAGGCCCCTTTATCCTTATTCGTGAGGAAGGATGGGATTCCAGCTCGATGCCGGACACCCTCCGGCCACGGAGCGGAATGGCGATTTCCCATCAAAAAAACCGATGAGGGAGGAGTCATGTCCAGAAAAACGCTGGCTGTCGCAGCCGTCCTGGCTTTTGTTCTTGCCGTCACCGGCTGCGCGGCCAAGAAGCACGTTCAAACGATCGAGGAGCAGAAGGTCCAACTCGATGACGCGGCCGTACGCATTTCCGAGCTCGAAAAGGGCAACGCGGTCCTGACCAAGGACCTGGCCGAGACCAAGACCGCCCTGGAGGGCTCCCAGGCTAAGACCAAGGAGCTTTCGTCGAGCGTCGCGTCCTTAAAAGAGCAGCTG
>JAFGBC010000103.1 GCA_016933355.1 Candidatus Aminicenantota bacterium | reverse complement strand
GACAACCATACCGTGTGCCCGGCCTGCAGCTTCCACTTCCGGCTCTCGGCGCTGGACCGTCTCCGGTCCCTGTTCGATGACGGCGCGTTCGCCGTCTTCGACGACAACGTCTATCCCAAGGACGCCCTCGGGTTCATGGACGGCCTGAAAAGCTACGCTCAGAAGCTGGGGGAGAACCAGAAGAAGACGCGCCTGTCCGAGGCCGTCGTCAACGCGACCGGGACCATGGGCGGGATTCCGGTCGTCGTCTCGGCCATGGATTTTTCCTTCCTGGGCGGCAGCATGGGCTCGGTCGTCGGCGAAAAGGTGACGCGGGCGATCGAGCGGGCGATCCGGGACAAGACGCCCTTCATCGTCGTTTCCTGCTCGGGCGGGGCCCGGATGCAGGAGGGCGCCCTGTCCCTGATGCAGATGATGAAGACGAGCGCCGCCCTGGCCCGGCTCGAGGCCGCCCGCCTGCCGTTCTTCTCGGTCCTGGCCGACCCGACGACGGGGGGGGTCACGGCCAGCTTCTCGATGCTGGGCGACATCAACGTCGCCGAGCCCCAGGCCCTGATCGGATTTGCCGGCCCGCGCGTCATCGAGCAGACGATCAAGGAGAAGCTGCCCAAAGGCTTCCAGCGCTCCGAGTTCCTGCTCGAGCACGGCATGGTCGACGACGTCATCGAGCGGAAGCGCCTCCGCCCCTACCTGATCAAGGCCATGCGCCTCTTCCTCAACCGCGCCGAGTAAAGACGGGGCTGCCCTGGAACGTTCCGCCGCCATGACATCCCACAAGACCGCGGGCTTGGCCTCCAAGGACTGCCGGGAATACCTCGAGCACCTCACGCTCCACGGCATCAAGCTCGGGCTCGACAACATCCGGACGCTGCTCGCCGACCTGGACGATCCCCAGACCGGCTTTCCCGTCGTCCACGTCGCCGGCACGAACGGCAAGGGGTCGGTCTCGGCCATGCTGGCGAGCGTCCTGGCCCGGCACGGGTACCGGGTCGGGCTCTACACGTCGCCCCATCTCGTCCGGGTCGAGGAGCGCATCAGGGTCGGGGACAGGCTCATCGGGAGCGCGGACTTCTGCCGCCTGCTGAGCGTCCTCCGCCGCCGGATCGAAAAGCTCCTCAAAGCCGGCCGTTTGACGGCCCACCCGACCTACTTCGAGGTCCTGACGGCCGTCGCCTTCCTGTATTTCCGGGAGCGGCCTGTCGACATCGCCATCTTCGAAGTCGGCATGGGCGGCCGCTTCGATGCCACGAACGTCGTAACGCCCATCCTGTCCGTCATCACTTCGATTTCCCGCGATCATGAGGAGTACTTGGGAAAGGGCATCGCCCGCATCGCGGGAGAAAAGGCCGGCATCATCAAGCCCGGCGTCCCCGTAGTCTGCGGCGTCGAGGCCGGCCTCGCCCGGGCCGTGATCGAACGGAGGGCAAAAGCCCTCCGCGCGCCCTTCCGGCCCGTCTTCGGAGCCCGGAACGGCTTCCGGGCCGCCCGGAGCGATGCGGGGTACCGTTTCCTCTACGATTCGGGGCGGCACGTCTATCTCTTCAGGCCGGGCCTCCGCGGCCGTCACCAAGGCTGGAACGCTGCCGTCGCCGCCGCCGCCGCCGAGGTCGTGTCCGACGTCTGGAGACCCCTCGCGCCCGGCCGGATCATCGTAGGCCTGGAAAAAGCGCGCTGGCCGGGCCGCCTCGAGCTCGTCTCGCGGCGTCCCGACGTCCTCCTCGACGGCTGCCACAACGAGGAGGGCGCTAAGGCGCTGGCTCGCTATATCGAGGAGTCCGTCCCGGGCGCGCCGTTTCTGGTCTTCGCCGCGTCGGCCGACAAGCCCGTCCGGAAGATGGCCCGGCTCCTCTTCTCCCCGGCCCGCCGCGTCGTCCTGACCCGCTTCCCGTCGCCGCGGGCGCTCGACCCGGCCCGTCTCCGGAACCTCCTGCCGGCGTTCAAAGCCAAGATGGATGTCGAACCCGAACCCGGGACAGCCGTCCGGCGCGCCGTCCGCGCCGCCGGCCCGAAGGGGACGGTTATCGTCGCAGGCTCGCTTTTCCTCGTCGGCGAAGTCAAGCGCCTCCGCCTTTTTTCGCCCCGATGAGCCCGGCCCGGCTTGCAATTTTGGCCCAAACAAGGTACCATTTTTTCTTGTTTTAGCGCCCCGTGAGATGAAATGCTATCGATCGACGCGTCCTTCATCGCCGTCTTCCTGATCGTCTGGATCCTCGTCCTTTTTCTGTCCAAGGTCCTCTTCAAGCCCCTGACGAAGCTCATGTCCGAGCGCGACGCCAGGATCAAGTCCGACATCGAGGGCGCCCGCAACGCCCTGGCAGCGGCCGAGCAGGACCTCCAGGAGGTCGAGAACCGGATCCGGGCCGCCCGGACCGAGGCCGTCGCCCTCCAGGAGGCGGCCGAGACCGATGCCCTGCAGGACAAATCCCGGATGCTGGCCGAGCTCGGCGAGGCGTGCCGCGCCCAGGGCCTGGCGGCTCGCCAGGAGCTCGACAAGGACGCGGCCCGGATCAAGGAGGAGCTCCGCTCCCAGACCGAGCTCCTGGCCGAAAAGATCGAAGAAAGGCTCCTCCACTGAAACGCCTCTTGGTCCATGCCGGCCTCCTTCTCGCGGCAGCGTCCTTCGCGCTCGGGGCGGCCGCCGAGGAAGGGCACGGCACGCCCATGACCCCGACCGCCTTCCTGGGCAAAGCCCTCAACTCCCTGATCCTGTTCGGCGCCCTCGCCTATCTTCTGGCCAAGACCGTCCGGAACCTGCTGGACGCCAAGTCCGCGGGCATCGACCGCTCCATCCGCGAGGCCGCCGAATCTCGGAGCGGCGCCGATCGCCGGCTCGAGGATGCCCGCGCCCGGCTGGCCGGGGTCGGCGGCGAGCTGGAGACGATCCGCAAGGAAGGCGAGGCGGAGGCGGCGCGGGCCGTGAGCCGCATCCGGGAGACGGCCGACCGCGAGGCGGACCGGCTCAAGACCCTGACCCGCCAGGAGATCGAGCTGGGCGTGCGGGGCGGACTGCGCGAAATCCGCGGGTTCGCCGCCGACCTGGCCATCCGCTCGGCCGAGGACCATATCCGCAAACGCATGACCGACGAGGACCATGCCCGCCTGATAGACCGTTCGATCGAGCGGCTGGGACGGCTCCGCGATGAAGAACCAAGCGCTCGTTAGCCGGTACACCGGAGGCCTCGTCCTGGCGCTCGCCGACGACGCCGAATACGCGCGGGTCGAGTCCGAGCTGCGGGGGCTCGTCCGGCTGTTCGAGGAGAACGCCGAGCTGCGCCGGATGCTCGACCATCCGCTCCTGCCGGCCGGCCGCAAATCCGAGATTTGCGGGGACATCCTGGACCGTTTGTCCCTGTCGGACAAGACCCGGCGCTTCGTCCTTCTCCTCATGGAGCACGGCCGGCCGGATCTCCTGACGGATATCCTCGAGCTTCTCCCTCGGGCCTGGGCCGCCAAGAAAGGCATCATCAGCTACGAAGCGACCTCGGCCGTGCCGCTCGACGAGGGCCGCAAGCGCAAGCTGGCCGCCGCGCTCGAGCGCCTGGAGGGCGCGCCCGTCCGCTTGACTTATGATCTGGACCCCGCGGTCCTGGGCGGGCTCAGGGTCCGGAAGGGCCACCTCGTCTACGACGCGTCGATCCGGGGCGGCCTGGAACGGCTGCGCGAGAACATCCTGGAAGGGTAGCGGAGAGAATGGATATCAAGGCGGACGAGATCAGCAAGATCATCCAGAAGCGGATCGAGGGCCTGGACATGGGCGTCGACACTAACGAGGTCGGCACCGTCGTCTCGGTCGGAGACGGGATCGCCCGCGTCCACGGGCTGGACCGGGTCATGGTCAACGAGCTGCTGTCCTTCCCGGGCGACGTTCAGGGACTGGCTTTGAACCTCGAGGAAGACAGCGTCGGAGTCGTCCTGCTCGGCGAGAGCCATCTCGTCCGCGAGGGCGACATGGTCCGCCGCACCCACCGGATCATGGAGGTCCCCTCGGGCCCGGCCCTGGTCGGCCGGGTCGTCAACGCCCTGGGCCAGCCCCTCGACGGCAAGGGACCCATCCAGACCGACGTCCGCATGGTCGTCGAGCGGCTGGCGCCCGGCGTCGTTGACCGCCTCCCGGTCCGCGAGCCGCTCCAGACCGGGATCAAGGCCATCGACGCCATGATCCCGATCGGCCGCGGCCAGCGCGAGCTGATCATCGGCGACCGCCAGACCGGAAAATCGGCCATCGTCCTGGACACGATCCTCAACCAGAAGAGGACGGGCGTCGTCTGCATCTACGTCGCGATCGGCCAGAAGAACTCGACGGTCGCGCACTTCATTAAAACCCTCGAGGACGCCGGCGCCATGGACTACTCGGTCGTGGTCGCGGCTTCGGCCTCCGACCCTTCGCCCCTCCAGTACCTGGCGCCCTACAGCGGCTG
>JAFGBC010000321.1 GCA_016933355.1 Candidatus Aminicenantota bacterium | reverse complement strand
TCCTCCTCGCCGTTCCACAGGGCGGCCCGGATCGTGCGGCGCGGCTTGACGCCGACCGCCTTGAGGATACGCAGCGCTTCCATGGCGACGGCGCAGCCCGAGGCGTTGTCCACAGCGCCCGTCCCGCCCGTCCAGGAGTCAAGGTGGCCGCCGAGCATCACGAGCTCGCCCTTCTTGTCCCAGCCGGGGATCTCGGCCACGACATTGTAGCCCATCTTGTCCTGGTCGTAGATCGTGTTGCGGACCTCGGCCTCGAGGGTGACCGGGACCTCGAGGTCCAGGATGCGGCAGATGCGGGCGTAGGCCTCGGCCGGGAGGATGATGCGCGGGGATTGGCCGGGCGTCAGGTGGTTCTTGCCGTTCCCTTCGTAGGCGTCGACGCGGACGGTCCCGTAATCGCTCCGGTCCCTCTTGCTCGACTCGACGAGGAGCGCGACGCCCTCGGTTTTATAGAACGCCTCGAGATCCTCCCATTTGACGGCGGGCTTGTCGCCGCCCGCCTCGCCCTTGGGCTTGATGGGTATGGGCGTCTCCGTGAGCTCCTTGAGGTCGTCATCGCTGTAGCGGTGGGCATAGGGCTTGAACACGGGATGGACCTGACGCGGCGCGTCGCAGAGGACGATCGCGCCGTTGAGCTTGCCGCGCCATTTGTCCATGTCGACCTGGCTGCGGACGATCGCCAGGATCGGGTGTCCCGTGATCTTGCCCCGGGTCCCGAGCGTCCAGGGCTTGGCGTAGGCGAGGAGGGAGGCGTAGCTCGGCTCGGTCATGTGGACCGAGATGTAGTCGTTGGACCAGCCCAGGCCGAACTCGCCGCAGGGCTCGATCGCGGCGTTGGCCATGCCCCAGGCGGCGAGCGTGTCGCGCGCCCACTCCTGGGCGCGGCGCATGGCGGGGCTTCCCGGGATGCGCGGACCGATGACGTCGGTCAGGTAGCTGAGCGTCTCTATGATCTTGGAGCGGTTGACGCCCTCCTCCCAGATGCGGTTGATCATGGCCGTGTCGACCTTTTCTTGGGCGGGGTCGGGGGAGGCGGCGGGGATGGACGCTACGAACAGGGCCGCCAGCATGAGGATGAAGACGGCGGAGAACGGGCGGGCTTTTTTCATCGGCGGACCTCCTGGAGGGCGTTGGGACATCGTAATCCAATCATCACGTTGCTTCCGAAAAGAATAGACCAGGTGTGCCGCAAGGTCAAGGTTAATGGTGCGGTCAAGGAATTCCGGGGACACACGACTTAATGCAATCGATTGCATTTTGTCGTGTGTCCCCCGAATTGTCACTACGACTTCTACGACTATTTCACAATCGAATTCGACAAAGCCGCCAAGGAAAGAAGAACGGCCAGGGGCGCTCGTGGGGAAACCCGAAAGAAAAACGGGGATAGGCGACTCGGGTTGATGGCCTTGAATTCGCAAGCTTGACACGATCGGCGGGGGGCGTTATGTTGACCGTGAAGACTGAACGGCAAGCTCGGGCCGCGCGGAAGGCCATGCCGCGGACGAAAGGGATCATGCCGTGAAGGAGACGGCGTTTCGACGGCTCGTTTCAGGCGCGATCTTCTGCCTGGCCCTCCTCGGCCCCGCCTTCGCCGATCTTACCGACGACCAGAAAAAAACCCTCGCCTCCATCGCGAAAGTCGACGATTATCCGGTCTACACGATGACCTACTACGGCGACTACGGGTTCGACGAGTACCTGAAGAGGGGCATCGTCACGACCCGGCGCCCCTCGGCCGCGCGCCCTTCGGCCTCCGTCAGGGACGGCTGCTCCTGCTTCGGGGCCCTCGCCGCGGGCGGCGACAAGCTCTATGGGCGCAACCTCGACCTGCTCAAGCTTTATCCCGTCCTGATCATGTGGACCGACCCCCCGAAGGGATTCGCGTCCGTCTCTCTGAACATCGCCGTCGAGATCGAGCTCTATCTCGACAACCCCACCGAGGAGCATATCCAGTGGGTCCTGGAGTATCCGTACTGGTGCTTCGACGGGATGAACGAATACGGGGTCGCGGTCTCGGGCTTGTCCGTCGAGGGCGAGAGGGTCTACGATCCGGATAAAATCACGCTGGGCCGCTATGATATGAGGCGTCTGATCCTGGACTACGCCCGGACGGTCGACGAGGCGGTCCGGCTCGTCTCCGCCTACAACAACCAGGATTCGGACACGGTCCATTACCTCGTGTCCGACGCGCACGGCGCTTCGGCCGTCATCGAATACCACGACGGCGCCGTCAACGCCCATCGCGCCGCGGAGCCCTGGCAGGCCGTCACGAACTTCTTGCTCCGGGGGCGCCCCGCCGACTCGGTCCTGGGGCTGTGCCGTCGCTACGAGAAGGTCTATCGCGCGCTGCAGGCGGCCGGCGGGCGCTGCGATCAAAGCCAGGGAATGGAAATCCTGAAATCGGTCTTCCGCAACAGGGAGCCGGCCGGGGACGGCGCTTTCGTCTATACGGTCTGGTCCGCGATCTACAATATGACGACCGGCGATCTCGGACTGTGCCCGGGGTCTCGGTTCGACAACCTCGAGACCGCGAAGCTCGGGATGGTCCGCGACCTGTCCGTCCGCAGCGCCCGCGCGGCGAAAACGACCCTCAGACGAGCTGAAAACGCCAAGTTCACGGCCAGGATCGTCAACGCCAGCCCCCGTCCCTCCTTGAAGACGACCCTGAAGTTTTATCTTGCGAAGGGGCGGAAGGTCGGCGCCGGCTCGGTCGCGCTGGGCCAGACGATCGTGCCGGCCCTGGCGGCGAACCGGGGCCTGACCGTCGCCGGCAAGAAGCGGGTCCCCGCGACGGCGGCGCCGGGCGCGTATCGCTTGATCGCCGTGGTCGATCCGCTCTCGCGGAATAACGACCCCGCGCCATCGAACAACACTTACGTCTGGACGAAAACGATCACCGTCAAATAATTCCGGGGACACCCTACTTAATTCAATCGATTGCGCAGATTCGTAACGAAAATAATTAGGTATGGTGTCCCCGGAATTATTCCGCGCTTGGCATTTCGGCCGTGATTTGATAAATAAGGACAGACCGAATAGAAACAGCGAGGTTTAAAATGACCAGAGAAACAACCGGGATGGGTCGCCGGGCGGCCGTGATTTTCGTCGCGAGCTTCGTCTTCGTCGTCAGCGCCATCGCTCCGGCTCGCGGCGCCGATAGTCCGAAGGCCCTGACCGCGGCCGACTACGCCCGGGCCGAAAAGTTCCTGTCCTACAACCTATCGTCCCTGGTCTTTCGCGCGTCCGTGCGCCCGACCTGGCTGCCGGACGAGCGCTTCTGGTACCGGAACGCCCTGCCGGACAAAGGGAGCGAGTTCATCCTGGTCGATCCCAAGCGCGGCCGGCGCGTCCCGGCCTTCGATCACGCCGCCGTCGCGGCGGCCCTGTCCGCGTCCGCGCAACAGACCTTTGACGCGTCCCATCTGCCCTTCACGGCTTTCGAGTTCTCGCCCGACGGAAAAGCGATCCTGTTCACGTTCCAGGGAAAGCG
>JAFGBC010000320.1 GCA_016933355.1 Candidatus Aminicenantota bacterium | reverse complement strand
TGAGCGTCAAGATGAGATAGGACGGGCGGGTTCGGACCCGAACGAGGCGGAGCAGAAAAAAGAGGAGGGCGCTGACGATTCCGATGTGGGCGCCGGAGATGGCCAGGAGATGATAAAGGCCGGAGCGCTGGAGGGCGAGCTGAACGTCCGGGTCGAGGCGGATCCGCTCGCCGACGAGCAGGGCCTCGAGGATTCCGCCCTCGCGGGAGAGGCGCGGCGGAGTCCCCAGGGCGAAATGGTCCTCGATCCGGCGCTGAAGAGCCTGACGGAGCGAGGAGATCGCGCCGCGCGCGGCCGCGCCGCGGGCGGCTCCGGTCTTGCGGACGAGGAGCGGGCTCTTGGTGAAGGCCGAGGCATGGATCCTGCGGTTGCGAAGAAGGGAGGCGTAGGACGGCTTCTTGAAGTTGCGATCGGCCTGGGCCGAGCCGAGCTGGGCCGAGACCTCGACCCGGTCGCCCGTCCGTAGCGGCGGAAGCCGATGGCTCTCCGAACGCTGAACGCTCAGGTGAAGGTTGCCGCGGAGGGGGATCTCGCCCGAGCCGAGGTCCGCCCGCTCCAACCGGAGCCAGAGGACATCCCGGTCCATCCCGCGCTCGGGCGAGCGGGTCAGCGTTCCGCTGAAATCCGCGTAGGCGTCGAGACGCAGCCGGCGGAGAGCGTTTTCCTCGTAGCTCTTATCTTGCCAGGCGAAGACCGTCCCGCCCAGGGCCAGGGAAGCGGCCAGGACCGCGCCGAAGCAGGCCTTGATCCTTCCGCCGGAAAAAAACAGCCAGCCGGCCGCCAGGGCGGCGATCAGGATCACGGCCCAGGCCGCGACCGGGAGAGCGGCGGCCGAGGCCGCTAGGATTCCGAGGACGACGGCGGCGGCGAGGAACAGAAGGGGAAAGGGCATGCCTAGCGGACGATGGCGGGCGGCTTGGGCTCGAGCTGGCTTTGGAGGTTCAGGCCGTCGAGGACGAGGTGGCAGAGGATCCGGATCGCGATGGGCAGGCTCCGCTCGTCGGGATTGAAGGAAGGACTGTGCAGAGGCCCCGCGCCGGCCAGCCGGGGATTCCGGACGCCGAGCAGGAAGAAGAAGCCGGGCGCTTTCTGGCTGAAGAAGCCGAAATCGTCCGAGACGGCCTGGGGCGGGACGTCGAAGACGCTGTCCTTTCCCTGGAGCTCGGCCAGCGTCGGGCGGAATGCTTTGACCAGGTCGGGCAGGTTGACGACGGGCGGCGCCGCGCTTTTAAACTCCAGCGCATATTCGGCCCCGAGCGGCGACACGACGCCCCTGACGACGTTCTCGATCAGACGCTGCATGCGGCGGCGGCCGGTCTCGCTCAGGGCCCGGACCGTTCCGGTCATGACGGCCCGGTCGGCGATCAGGCCGGCGCTCGATCCGCCCTCGATCTCGCCCACCGTCAGCGCCGCCGGATCCTGGGGGTCGGTCGTCCGAAGGGCGGCCGCCTGAAGCGCGACCACGGTCTGGGCGGCCAGGATGATCGCATCGATGCCTTCATAGGGGCGCGCGCCGTGGGCCGTTCGGCCTTTAACCGTGACCTGAAACCAGTCGGCGCCGGCCAGGACGGGACCGCCGGAGACATAGACGCGGCCCAGCGGTTCGGGCCAGACATGGAACCCGATGACGGCCCGGACGGGGGGGGCGTCGAGCACGCCTTCGGCGACCATGGCCGAAGCTCCCGAGTCTTTCCCCGTCTCGCAGCCCTCGGAGGCGGGCTGGAAGATGAACTTGACGCTGCCGCGGACGGCGTCCTTGAGGCCGGCCAGGACCATGGCCGCGCCCAGGACCGCCGCCGTGTGGATGTCGTTGCCGCCGGCATGCATGATGCCCGGGTTTAGCGATTTATAGGGGAGGTCGACGGTCTCCTGGAGAGGAAGGGCGTCCATGTCGGCCCTCAGGGCGAGCGTCCCGCCCGGGTCGCGGCCGCGCAGGAGCCCGACGACGCCCGTCCCGGCCACGCCCGTCTTGACGTCGAGCCCGAGCGAGACGAGCTTGGCCGCGATCAGTTTGGCCGTCTCGGTCTCCCCTCCGGCCAGCTCGGGGTTCATGTGGATGAAGCGGCGGATCTTGACGACTTCGGCCCGGTTCCGCTCGAGGGCCTCGTCGATCCGGCGGGCCGTCGGGTTGTCGACGACGCCGGCCGGTGCGGCCGCGGGCGTCCAGATCGCCAGGGCGCAGAGAAGGCCGGTAGACACGACGGGTCGTCGGACTTTCCCTCTCATCAACGCCTCTAGGGCCGCCCGGTGACGGGGCGGCATTCCGGAGCACAGCCGGCCGCGCCGGCGCTATTTGGTCTCTTTCTTGGGGCCCGCCGGCGGTTTGGTCATCTCCTCTCGCTTCTTCTCGACGAAATCGCGGATGGCCTCGACGCCGTCATGGGCCTTATCCCGGACGAAATGGACGCTTTTCTCCGCTTCGTGGGCGAACTTCTCATAGCCTTCCTTGGCCTTTTCGCCGGTCTTGACGGCCTGCTCCTTGATCTTCTGGCGGGTTTCCTTGCCGCTGGCGGGGGCGAACAGGATGCCGAGGATGAACCCGGCGGCGGCCCCGATCACGAACGAGACGGCGACTTCCAGGGCGCCCGACCCTTTTTGATCGTCTGCCATTTCACTTCTCCTTTCGCTTTTTGATTTGGGCGAACCCCAACCGGAGGAGAGGGAAGAGGAACGGCCACCACTTCGAGGAGGGCCGTACGACCTTGGTCGTCAGGAACAGGGCGATCTCCGAGGCCGATTCGGTCAATTGGCGGGCGGCCTGCATCGTCCCGGTCATGCCCTCGACGGCCAGGTTGACTTTGCGCTCCGTCTCCTGGAGGTTGCGGAGGAGGGCGGTCGCCTCAGCCATGGCCGCCTGCGCTTGTTTGGCCGTCCGGGCGAGATGGAAGAAGAGGTGGGCCAAGAAAGCCAGGGCGACGACGGCGGCGACGGTGAGCAGCAGTCCGAGGGCCTGGTTGAGGGTGATTTGCATGATATCTACAAAAATAGACCAAAAAGGGGGGGGTTGTCAATCGGCGGCGTCCGGGCCGGGCCGGTCTTTTTTGCGGGGGGGCCAGAGGACTTTACGGAGGCCGGTCAGCTCGAAGTCCCGCTCCATCCGCTCCAGAAGGCCCGGGAAGCGGTCTTCGGCCCCGGCCTGGACCGCGTCCTCCCATTCGGCCAGGAGGGGGGACGGCTTGAATTCGTGCTCTTTCCGCGCGAGATGGTTCAGGCCCCGCAGGGCCTGTCCATGGGTCAGCATGACCAGGGCCAGCACGTAGAAGACGACGTTCGGGCCGGGGAGGGGCATGGTCAAGGCGCTGAAGGGAAGGAGAAGCGTCTCGCCGGCCAGGATGAGGACGTGTCGCGTCTTCTGTCTCCGGATGAAGAAGCGAAAACGGAAGCGCATCTTCTTCTCCTCCGTCCGCTCGGAGCAGAGGACGGGAACGGCCGGGTCGGAGAGCCGGGCGACCCTGGCCAGGGCCTGTTCCTGGCGCAGGCTGCGCTGGGGGATAACGCTGAGGAGCTTGGCCTTGCCCTTCTCCCAGATCTTTCGCCAGCGGGGCGTCGGCCCCTCGACCGGGCGGACGGGCTCGGTCGAGAAGAACCGGTAGCGATGCCCCGCGTCACGGACAAAAAAGAACGTCATGCACTTCTTTCTACGGCGCAGGGGCCCGAAAGTTCTC
>JAFGBC010000319.1 GCA_016933355.1 Candidatus Aminicenantota bacterium | reverse complement strand
CGCCGTCGCAGTCAGGGGCCGCGGGGCGGTCCTCATCGACGACTTCGCCTACCGGAAGCTGGGCGATTGAACGCGGCCTCAAACGGCCGGCCGCGGCGC
The DNA here is from genome assembly GCA_016933355.1 of Candidatus Aminicenantota bacterium. Classification (GTDB taxonomy): domain Bacteria; phylum Acidobacteriota; class Aminicenantia; order Aminicenantales; family JAFGBC01; genus JAFGBC01. The sequence goes on along the minus strand of JAFGBC010000319.1, from coordinate 2,627 downwards.
GGGGCGCCTACAGGCCGCGCGCGAAGAGCATCCAGTATTTGTCGCCCAGCTCGAGATAGCGCTGTACGGCGGCGCGCGCCATATCGTTCGTGTACTTGGTCAGGAAGCGCTCGACCGTGAACGGCTCCTTGTCCGGCGCCTTTGCGGCGAGGATCTCCTGGACTTTCTTCTCGATCCAGGGCAGGTCGGCGAAGGCCTTGTCCTCGAACTCCATGATGACTGCGTCGAGCTCAAGCTGCGTCTGCCCCCACTTCAAGGTCGCCAGCCGGTTCGCCCGCCGGAACGCCCAGGCCGCGGAGTCCAGCCGAAAACGGTGCTGGGCGCAGACGGCGAAGGACGGCGGCAGCTCGGTCGTCCCGGCGAAGATCGGGATCCGGGCGCTCATAGCCGGATTGTCGAAGGCGAACCAACAGATCGCGCCGACCGCGGGCGGCAGCCATCCGCGGACCTGGAGAACCGTCGCGTAGGCGCAGAAGTTGGCCGGGATCGTGCGCGTCATGGGGATCGTCCCCGGCTTCAGTGTGTTGATGAGCATCATCATGTCGCGGGGCATCCAGGGGCTGGCGATCGGGCTCTTGACCATCTCCGGAGCGGCCGGCGGAGAGGCCGCTGAGGCCGCGGCGGCGTCCGGACGGCGCATGGGCATGCGCTTGGGAATGAGCAGGTTCTTGGTCATGTCCATGTCGGTCCCGGCGTAGGCGTTCCGGTACAGGGCGAGGACGTCCCGGACCGAGACCTTCTTCTCCGGCTTGACCGAGAAGGGAAGCTCGGCCGCGTTGAGATCGAGCTTCAGCGCAGGGGCCAGCGCGTTGAAGACAAAATGCTCCCGGACCGAGAAGGGCTTGCGGCCGCTGTAGGCCTCCCAAAACTTGAAGGGCTTGCCGCCGGCGGGATCCCACCAGCCCATGTCCTGGGCGACCTGGAAGACGTTGTCCGAAGCCGTGAAGCGGTCGGGGTTCTTGAGGTCGAGCTCGCCGATGCGCGGGATGTTCGCCGAGATGCCGACGTGATCGTCGGGGATGCGGGCGGCCGCCCAGACGGCGCCCTTCTCGAGCGGCCCCGCCCCGAACATCTCGAGCTGCCAGACTTCCTTCCCGTCGGCGATCGTGATGCACTCGCCGTAATCGCCGTAGCCGTGCTCCTTGACGAGCGCGCCGGCGAGCTTGACGGCCTCGCGGGCCGTCTTACAGCGTTCGAGGACGATCCGCTCGACCTCCTCGATCAAGAATAGGCCCTCGGGGTTGTAAAGCTCGCGTCGGCCGCCGATCGTCGTCTCCCCGATGGCCAAGCCGTGCTCGTTCAGGCAGGGATAGGCCGTGTTCAAGAAGCGGTACGTCGCGGCCGCCTGGGCGATCTCGCCGCCCTTGACCAGGCCGCGCAGGTCGTCGGGCGTCTCGGTGTTCATCTTTCCCGAGACGATCTCCGTCTTGGCGCCGGCGGGCCAGGTCCGGCCCGGCACGATATTGACCCATTGGCGGTAGTTCCCGTCGCAGGTGTGGCAAGTGAGGACCGACCCGTCGCTGGTCGCCAGCCGGCCGACCATGATCGACGTGCAGCCGTCGAATTCCGCAGGCCAGGGTTTGGCCGCCGCGGCCGGCGTCTCGCCCGTAGCGGCCCAGACGGCCGCGACAAGAAGGAAGAAAACGGCCAATGCGATGGGCCTCCGTGTCGTTCTCCGCAAAGGCGTCGTCATGTGTTCACCTCGATCGAAAGATAGTCCGATTATTCCCCGCCGGAAAGAATCTGTCAACAGCGGCCGGCTTTTTTCCGATTCCGCTTGCCAATTTTGAAAGCCGCCTTTATTATATAAACATCGGAACGGAGGGAAGCGGGAGAGTCCGTGACCGGCACGATCGCCAGCGTTCGAAGCATTTTCTTGCTTTATCTCCTTGTGCTGGCCGGTCCGGCCGCGCCCAACGGTCTTCCCTTCCGAGGCTCTCCCGAAGCCCGCTACATCGTCGATGCCTGGAATGCCGACAACGGCCTTCCCCAGAATTCGGTCCTGTCCATCCTCCAGAGCGAAGACGGCTACCTGTGGATCGCGACGATGGGCGGCCTCGCCCGCTTCGACGGGATCAGCTTCACCACCCTGAACCTCCGCAGCCTCCCCGGACCCGGCATGGGCCAGGTGACGACGGTCGCCCCGCTCGAACGCAACCGGCTGCTGCTGGGCACCGATCAAGGCGAGGTCTTGATCCTCAAGAGCGGCGACGTCACGTCGCTTAACTCCCAGAACGCGCTGGGCGGCGTCGCCGTCCAACGCATCTTCGGGACCCCCGCGGCGAAGACGTGGATCACGACCCGGCAAGGAGGGGTTTGGCTGTTAGAAAAAGGCGCCATGTCCGAAGTCTTCCTCCCTCAAGCAGCCGGCGGCGAGCGAGCCATCCGGGCTTTTAAAGGCCTGGAGGACCGTGTCTGGCTGGTGTCGGCCGGGAACCGGCTGATCTGCAGGGACGACGACCGGACGGCTGCATCCTTGATCGCGCCCCGCTCCTGGCCCGACCGTCAGGTGACCTGGGTCTGGGAGGAGGAGGCCGGACGCGTCTGGGTCGGGACCGAATCGCGCGGCCTCTTCGTCGTCGAGGACGGCCGCTGGAGGCGTTTTCTGCCGGACACCGCCCTGGAGG
>JAFGBC010000318.1 GCA_016933355.1 Candidatus Aminicenantota bacterium | reverse complement strand
GATGTCGGTGAAGGCCGAAAGCACGCCCCGCAGGCGGTCCCCGTCGAAGAGGGATTGGGCGCCGATCAGGACCGGGATCTCACGGCCGTCTCTGGCCAGGAGGCTGGCCGGATAGGCCTCCAGGGTTCTCGTCCGACGCGCTCGGACCTTCTTCCCGATCGAATGGATCTCGCGGGGGGGCACGATCTTCGTCCAAGGGAGTCCGATGAGCTCATCGGCCTTATAGTCGAGGAGCCTCTCCAGGCTGGGATTGACGAAGGTGATGATCCCCTGGGCGTCCTCGATCAGGATGCCTTCGGCCAGGCTCGCGACGATGTTTTGGTGGAAATCCTTGAGGGCGGTCAGCTCGGCCTCGAGCCTCCGGTGGTGGTCCTCCCGGCGCTGGATCCGGAGGGCGTGCCCCAGGTCGCGCCCGACGTCTCTGAGCAGCTTGAGTTCGGAGGCGGCGGGAGCGGCGGAGCCGGACCGGCCCGTGACGCAGACAAACCCGAAGGTCGTTCGGCCGTGTCGGAGAAGAACGCAGCGGGACCAGGTCCGGCCGCGGCGGGTGACGGCGAGAGGGCAGTCCGTTCGGACGGAGGACGCGCACATCCAAGGCCGGCAAAACGAGAAATCGAGGTCCCCCCTCCGGCTTTTTCCGGACAGGAACTGCGGCCGGTCCTTGGCGTCGTACTGGAAAAAGCGGACAGCGCCTAATCCGATTTCCGATTTGAGGATTCGGGCGGCCCCGGCCAGCAGGGAACGAACGTCCGGGCTCGTGGCGATGAGCCCATGGATAGCGACGCGGGCTTGGAGACCACGGCTCGGGCGCCGGATTTCGGACGCACGGGAGGGCTCGTCGATGAGACTCCTCCTTTCTCGATCGATCATCGCCCGCCGGGGGGATAGTCCTCCGTCATCCCCGCCGACGACGCCAGATTAACTCACCCCGGCGGCGCGTCAATCGCCTTTTAAGGTGAATTCCAGGGTGAGATTTTGGCCCCCGGCGGCCTCACCCCCCCGTTGCTTTTCGCCGTCCTTTTTATTATAGTCCTATAATAAGAGACGGCGGCGCGCCATGAGGGACAACAAGCTCCTGACGGGTTCGATGGTCATCATCGCCGTCGTCGTCGTCGGTTTCGTCCTGCGCATCGCCAAACCCGTCCTTTTTCCCTTCTGCCTGGCCCTTCTCTTCTATTTCATCCTGTCGCCCGTTCTGGACGGACTGGTCCGCCTCAGGATTCCCAAGCCGGTCGCCATCGTCGTCATCGTCCTGTTCTTCTTCCTGGCTTTGTACTTGATGGGAGTCATGTTCTATTCGAGCGGAAAGGCCTTCAGCGCCCAGCTTCACCAATACGGCGACCGAGTCAACGAGGTTCAGGACTACCTCCGGGAGCGAATGGCGGCTTGGAACGTCAAGTGGGAGCCGACGGCCATGCTCGGCAGCCTCGATGTCAATAAGATCGGGTCGTTTCTCCTCTCCTCGCTCGGCTCGTTCGTCTCCTTTATCTCCAACCTCTTCCTGATCTTCCTCTTCCTGGTCTTCATGCTGGCCGGGCGCGGCAAGATCACCGTCAAGGTCGACCGGGCCTTCTCCGGGCGACAGGCCCGCAAGATCAATCAGATCTTGTCGAATATCGACGGACAGGTTCAGAAGTATCTGGCCATCAAGACGATCATCAGCGTCTTGACGGCGCTCGTCGCCTGGCTCGTCCTGGCCCTGTTCAAGCTGGATTTCGCGATCGTTTTCGCCTTTTTGATCTTTCTTTTCAACTATATCCCGAATATCGGCTCGGTCATCTCCACTCTGGCTCCCGTCCTGTTCGCCTTTTTCCAGTTCGGGTCGGTCTGGCCGGCGCTCTGGATTTTGATCCTGATCCTGGTCGTCGACAACCTCTTCAGCAACGTTCTCGAGCCGAAGCTGATGGGGCGGGGCCTGGGTCTCAGCCCGTTGGCCGTCCTCTTTTCCCTGTTTTTCTGGGGCTGGCTGTGGGGCATCCCGGGCATGATCCTGGCGGTTCCGATCACGGCCGTCATCAAGATCATCTGCGGGAATATCCCCTCGCTCCGCTTCGTCGAGTCGATCCTCAGCTCCTGAGCGCGGGAAAGGCGCCGGAGGGAGAGGCCTTGGGCTAGGCCGGCCTGATCAACTTCGGCGGGCCGGCCGGGCCCTTGGGGACGAAGCGCTCGGCCAGCCGGTCGAGAAACGTCCGGCCCGGCCGGCGCTCCCCGGCCAGGGCCCTGATCGTTCCGGCGACGGTATCGAGCGCGGCGGCCTGCTCGTGCGGGGCGTAAGCCTCGGCCGTGCCCGTGAGCAGGACCGTCCGCTCGAACCGGCAGCGGCTTAGCGCCAGGACCAGGGTTTCTCCCGCCGCGTTGCCGGGCCTCGGGCCTTCGCCGGGGAGGATCAGGCGGCGTTCTTTCCGGGCGAGCTTGTCCCTGGCATAGCCGCAGGCCAGGAGGGCGTCCCGGTCCGTGAAGTCCGGGTTGCGGGCGGCGATCTCGTGCAGGGCGGCCTCGATCGTGAACAGGAGCCAGGCCGTCCGTTCGTCCCGGGCCGCGGCCCGGCGCGCCGCGGACGACGACGGGCCCGCGTTCGTATCGCGGCGCTCCAAGACCTTCTGTTCCTGGTAGGACGCGTTCGGCGCGAGGTGTTCGCATCCGGGCGGGCAGCGGACGTCCTTCTCCCGGATCTGACCGCAGCACAAGCTGCAGATGGCGGCGCCGAGGGCCGGGCAACGGCGGCGGGCTTTGCGGCGGTCGCAGCGCGCGCACTTAGCCATGACGAGCCGCTCCGCGTCCTATCGCTTCTTGAGGAAGAACGTGTCCGCGGACAGGGCCTTGATCTTCCGGCCCCAGATTTTACGGAGCGCCAGCTGGGCGGCGCACTGCTCGGCCGCCTTTTTCGACGGGCCGCCGGCGCGGGCCAGGACGCGGCCCGCGACCATGACCTCGACCTTGAATTCTTTGCGGTGGTCGGGCCCGGCCTGTTCGAGCGTCCGGTAGCAGGGCGGGGGGCCGTCCTGCTTCTGGAAGTGCTCCTGGAGAGCCGACTTGTAATTGTTGATCACGACCTCGGAGCTCCTGAGCTTCTTGAAGGCGGCCGCGAGGCGGGGCCGGAGGACGCGGCGGGCGGCTTCGTACCCGGCGTCGAGGTAGACGGCGCCCATGACGGCTTCGAAGGCCCCGGCCAGGATCGTCTTCTTCTTGCGGCCTCCGCTTCGCTCCTCGCCCTTGCCGAGACGGACGAGCTTGTCGAGCTTGATCTTGAGGGCGATCTCAGCCAGGCCGAGCGTGCTGGCGACGGCGGCCTTGAGCTTGGACAGCTCGCCCTCGGGCCGGTCGGGATAGGCTTCGCAGACGTAATCGGCCAGGACCAGCCCGATCACCGAGTCGCCCAGGAACTCGAGGACCTCGTTGTCGCCGGACGCCCGCTCGGGCGCCTCGTACGCGAAGGAGCTGTGGGTCAGGGCCCGCTCCAGGAGGGCGCCGTCCCGAAAGGAATGGCCGAGCTTTGTCTCGAACGCGGCGATCTTCATGCGGAGACGGCGGGGTAAACGACGCGGCCGGCGACGATCGTCGCGACCGGCGCGCCCCGGAGCGCTTCTCCCAAGAAGGGGCTGTTCCGGCTCTTGGACAGGAAGCCGTCGGCCTCGAAGACGATCTCGCGGCGGAGGTCGAGGAGGACGAGGTCGGCGTCGGCGCCGGGGGCGATCCGTCCTTTGCCCTCCAGGCCGAGGAGCCGGGCCGGGGCCGCGGCGCAGAGCTCGATCAAGCGGTTGAGGCTGATGAGATCGGTATGGACGAGCCGGTCGAGGAGGACGGAGACGGCCGTCTCCAGCCCGATGACGCCGAAGGGAGCCTCGGCGAACGGCCGCGCCTTCTCGTCGGGGGCGTGCGGGGCGTGATCGGTGGCGACGACGTCGACCGTGCCGTCCCGGACGGCATCGCGCAGCGCCTTGACGTCGGCGGCGCTCCGGAGCGGCGGGTTCATCTTGAAATTCGTGTCGCGGCCTTCCAGGGCGTCTTCGGTCAGGGCGAGGTGATGGGGCGTCGCTTCGGCCGTGACCCGGACGCCGCGGGCTTTGGCCTCGCGGACGGCGCGCACCGCGCCCCGGACGCTCAGGTGCGCGATGTGAACCCGAGCGCCCGTTTCCTCGGCCAGCCGGATGTCGCGGGCGACCATGACTTCTTCGGCCGCGGCCGGGATGCCGCGCAGCCCGAGGCGGCGGGCGACGGCGCCCTCGTTCATCTGGCCGCCCTCAGTCCGGCTCCGGTCTTCGCAGTGGTCGATGACGAGGGCCCGGAGCGAGCGGGAGGCTTCGAGCGCCCGCCGCATGAGGCCGTCGTCGAAGACGGGCATGCCGTCGTCCGAAAACCCGACCGCACCGGCTTCGGCCAGGCCGGCCAGGTCGCAGAGCTCCTCCCCCCGCAAGCCCTTGCTGACGGCCGCGATGGGGAAGACGTTGACGGCCGCTTTGCGGCGGGCTTCGGCCAGGATGGCCGCGGTCAGCGCCGGATCGTCGTTGGGGGGAGTCGTGTTCGGCATGCAGCAGACCGTGGTGAAGCCGCCCCGGGCGGCGGCCAGGCTTCCGGTCCGGATCGTCTCCTTATGCGTCTGACCGGGCTCGCGGAAATGGACGTGCATATCGATGAACCCGGGCGCGACGACGAAACCGGCCGCCTCCACGATGTCGGCGTCCGGCGCCCGGAGCCCGGGCGCGACCTCGGCGATCCGGCCCCCTTCGATGAGGACGTCGAGCGCGGCGTCTGTCCCCGAGGCGGGGTCGACGACGCGGCCGTTCCTCACCAGGACTCTCACGTCGGACGCCCTCCTAGGTCTTCTTCTTGAGGTCCACGCTCTCGGTGATCAGGACCTCGTCCTTGTGATCGACCTCCCGGAGCCGGACCCGGACGCGTTCGCGACGCGACGTCGGCAGGTACTTGCCGACGTAGTCGGCCCGGATCGGGAGCTCGCGGTGGCCGCGGTCGACGAGGACGAGGAGCTGGATCGCTTGGGGCCGGCCCTGGTCGAAGAGAGAGCCCATGGCGGCCCGGATCGTGCGACCCGTGAACAGGACATCGTCGACGAGGAGGACTGTCTTCTTGTCGACGGCGAAGCCGAGCCGGGGCTTGGCGGCCTTGGTCGGGGTCTTGGCGACGGCCCGGTCGTCGCGGTAGCCGGTGATGTCCATGACGCCGACCGGGACGGCGACGCCCTCGAACTCCTTGATCAAGGCGGCGATCCTCGAGGCGACGTGGACGCCCCGGGTTCGTATCCCGACCACGGCCAGGTTCTTGAGGTTGCGGTTCCGTTCGATGATCTCGGTCGCCATCCGGTACAGGGTGCGGCGGATCTTGTTGGCGTCCATGACCGTGGCTTTGACTTTGTCGCCCATCAGCACTCTCCTCGGGTCGATTGCGGGCCGGCGGCTACCCGGCGGGAAGCCTAAAAATGCCCGATATCGGGAGAAATGTCAAGGACGGCGGAGGAAAAAGGCGCGGGCGGCGGCTTCGTCCCTGATCATCTGCCGGACCAGGGCGGAGGCGTCCGGGAAGGCACGGTCGGAGCGGAGCTTCTCGAGGAGAGCGACTCGGACCCGACGGCCGTAGAGGTCGCCCTTGAACTCCAGGGCGTAAACCTCTACGGATAGCCCTTTTTCCGCGAAGGTCGGGCGGGCGCCGATATAGGCGAGAGCGGGGAGGCTGCGCCGTCCCGTCTCCAGCCGGGCGACGAAAATGCCCGCCGGGAGGATTTCGTTCGTCGTCCGGATATTGGCGGTCGGGAAGCCGAGGGCCCGGCCGCGGGCCCGTCCCCGGACGACGAGGCCCTCGATCGCGTAAGGGCGGCCGAGGAGGCGTCCGGCCTCGGCGACGCGGCCCGCGTCGAGAAGCATCCGGATCCTCGAGCTGGAGACGAGAGCGCGGTCCTTGCGGACCGGCGGGACGATCTCGACCCGGAAACCGAGGCGACGGCCCATGGCCCTGAGGTCCGCGACCGTGCCCGCCCGTTCCCGTCCGAACCGGAAGCCTGATCCGACGACGACGGCCCTCGCCCTGAGCCGGCCGAGGAGGAGCTCCGTAATAAAGCGGTCGGCCGGCATGGCCGCGAACGCGCGGCTGAAGGCGATGACGGTCACGCTCCGGACGCCCGCTTCGCGAAGGCCCTCGACGCGCCGGCTCAGGGGTTGGATCATGCGCAGCGAGGTCCGGCCCAGGGCCTTCTCGGGGTGAGGCGAGAAGGTGAGGACGATCGGCTCGAGACCGAGGCGGCGGGCGGTCCCGGCCAGGCGGTCCAGGATCCGGCGGTGCCCGAGATGGAGGCCGTCGAAATTCCCGACGGCGACGGCGGACGGGCGGCGCCGCGTCTGGGGGGAGGGCCGGGGGACGGAAACCATGCTCAGTCGGAGATGACCTTGGTTTTCTTGAGGTAGCCCATCTTGAGCTGCTGGAGGCAGGATCCGAGCAGGATCTCCTCGTCCTTCTCCAGGTTGCCCCGCGTCCGGTCGTTGAGGAGGTCGAGGACGTCGATCAGCCTCTTGGCGACCTCGAGGTCTTGGGAGGTCTTTCCCGTCTGCGGGTCTTCGATCAGGCCGAGCTTGATGGAGGCCTGGAGGTAGAGAGGGAGGACGATCGTCGAAAAATCGACCGGCGGCAGGAATCCCTGCGCCCCGTCCTTGACGCGGTCGAGCCGGGGATCGTCATCTTCGCTCATGTTCGAAGCCCATGATACACGCCCGCCCTCCCCATTTCAATATGGTCAATCACCAAATAAGGCCGAGGAGGGCGAGGACGAGAAAGCAGGAAAGGACGAGGAGGACCAGGAGCTGCGTTAGGGGACGGTAGCGGTCGGGCGCGTAGGCAGGAGCGGGCTTCTCGCGGAGGAGGGCGGCGGCCGGATTCCGTCCGAAGGCGGCCGCGCCCCGCACGATCCTTTGGATCCGCCGTTCGGAGCGGTCGAAGAGCGAGCCCAAGCCGTCAACGAAAACGCGGCGGACGACACCGGCCGGCTTCCGGTAGAGCCAGTCGAGGTCGAAAAGACTTTTTTCGTGGGGCTTCAGCAGGCCTTTGACCAGCCAGAAAGCCAGGAAGGTCAAGCCCAGAAGGATCCCGGTCTCGACGAGGTGGGCGGCCGTGAACGGCTCGTATCCGGCCGCGTGCGGAAGGAAACGGTAGAGCAGGCCGGGCGCCACGCCGTACCCGACGCACAGGATCGCGACGAGTCCCATCCCGAACTCCATGTTGCGGGGGATTGGCTTCGGCGCGGCGCCGTGCGGCTTCGCGAACCAGGCATAGTAGGGGAGCTTCAGCCCGACGCTGAAGAAGGTGCCGGCCGAGGCCAGCATCATAAGCGCCCAGGCCGACGTCAGATGGGATTCGTGGGCCGCGGCGAGGACCATGGACTTGCTGACGAACCCGTTGAAGAGCGGGACGCCGGAGATGGAGAAAGCCGCGATCATATACAGGGCGAGCGTGCGCGGCATGGCCTTGGCCAGGCCGCCCAGCTCGCTCAGCTTCGAACGCCCCGTCGCCTCGAGCACAGCGCCGCAGGCCATGAACAGGAGCGCTTTATAGAGGATATGGCTGTAGGCGTGGGCGGCCGAGCCGTTGACCGCGAGCTCGCTCCCGATCCCGGCCCCGGCGACCATGAATCCGACCTGGGACACGATATGGTAAGAGAGGATGCCGCGGATGTCGTCGGCCAGGATCGCGTAGGCGACGCCGTAGAGCGTCATCATGACGCCCAGGACGAGGAGGATCTTCCAGCCGGGATAGACGCGCAAGAGCAGGTAGACGGCGGCCTTGGTCGTGAAGGCGCTCATGAACACGGCGCCGGTTACGGTCGCCCTCGGGTAAGCGTCGGGCAACCAAGCGTGGAGGGGCGGGCAGGCCGCGTTGAGAAGGATGCCCGCCAGCATGAGCCAGGGGCCGAGCGCCGTCGTCCCCGGCGCGAAGGCCGAGATCTCAAGCGCGCCGCCCTGCGACAGGTGGACCAGGATTCCGGTGAAGAGGAGGCCTCCGCCGAAGACGTGGACGAGAAGATAGCGCGTGCCGGCCGCCTCCGATTCCTCCGTGCGCCGGGCCCAGACGAGGTAAGTCGAGGCGAGGGCCATGACCTCCCAGAACACGAGAAGCGTCAGGAGGTCGCCGGCCAGGACGACGCCCAGCCCGCTTCCGGCGTAGAGAAGCGCGGCCGTCTGCTGTCCGGAGTCCTTGAGGTGGAACGCGTAGATGCCGCCGGCCAGCGCGATCAGCGCGAAGACGATGCCGAACACCCGGCTCAATGCGTCCATCCTGAGCAGGACGAGGCTATAGTCCATGACCCGGACCGTCCGGCTCGCGCCGTCCGGGATCGCAAAGACGAGGGCGAGGGCGAGGAGACAGACGGCCAGGAAGGCCGCGGACCGGGCGCGGCGCGGCAGAAGCGGCACCAGGACCGCGCCGGCGATCGCGACCAGCCCGGGAGGGAAGAAAAGCCCGGCGGGGGTCATGGGCCCGGCCCTCCGAAAACGCTCGCGGCGACGGCCGACGCGAGCCGATAGAAGCGGAAGAAAAGGTCGGGATAGAGCCCGAGCGCGAGCGAGAGGCCGGCGGTGACGACGAGGGGGGCGACCATGGTTGGGGCCGCCTCTCGCGCCCCGGGCGGGAATGCCCCTTTTTTGAAGAACGCCCGGCGGACGATCGGGAAGAAATAGCCGGCGTTGAGGATTCCGCTCAGGACGAGCAGGGCCAGGGCGGTCGGACGTCCGGCCTGGAGGGCGCCCAAGCCCAGGCTCCATTTGCTGACGAACCCGTTGAGGGGCGGGATTCCAGCCAGGCCGATCGCGCCCAGCGTGAAGGCGGCCATCGTCCAAGGCATGATCCTGCCGACGCCGTCCAGCTCGCTGACCTTGTCTTTGTGAAGATTGACGTAGATCGCTCCCGCGCAGAAAAAGAGCGTGATCTTGAGCGTCGCGTGGAAGGCGAGATGGAGCAGGCTTCCGGCCGCCGCGGCGGGCGCGACGAGGGCCATGCCCAGGACGATGTAGGAGAGATGTCCGACCGTCGAATAAGCCAGCCGGCGCTTGAGGTTATCTTCGCGGAAGGCGAGGAGCGAGGCCGTGAGGATCGTGGCGGCCGCGAACCCGGCCAGGAGCGTGTCGAACTCCATGTCCGCCATCAGGCGCGGGCCGAAGACGAACCCGGTCACGCGGACGACGCCGAAGACGCCCGATTTGACGACCGCTACGGCATGGAGGAGCGCGCTGACAGGCGTCGGCGCGACCATGGCGGTCGGAAGCCAGCCGTGGAGGGGCATGATCGAGGCCTTGACGCCGACCCCGCCCAGAAGGAGGAGGAACAGGGCCTTGAGCGTTCCGGCCGATAAAGATGACCCGGACAGGAATCCGCCCGGGACGAACTCGAGCCGCCCCGCCGTCAGCCAAATCATCGCCGTCGCCGCGATCAGCAGGACCCCGGCCGACAGCGTATAGGCCAGGTATTTACGGCCGGCCCGGATCGCCTCGGCCGATTCCTTATGGACGACGAGGGGGTAAGTGGCGACGGTCAGGATCTCGTAGAAGAGCACGAAGGTCAGGAGGTTGGCGGCGAAGGCGACGCCGACCGTGGACGAAAGGCAGACGGCGAACGAGGCGTAGTAGCGGGTCTGCTTCCGCTCTCTCAGGCCCCGCATGTAGCCGATGTTGTAAACCGAGGTCAGGATCCAGAGCCCCGAGGCGACGAGGGCGAAGAAGACGCCGGCCGCGTCGGCTTTGAGCGCCAAGCGGACGCCCGGCGCCAGCTCGAACAGGCGCGTCTCGGCCAGGCGCCCGTCCAAGACCGCGGGCAGCAAAGACAGGACGACCGCGAATTTGGCCAGGGAGGCGGCCAGCGTCCAGAATTCGCGCAGGTTTCGGTTCTTGGCGCTGAGGAGGATCGCCGGCACGGCGGCCAGGGAGACGGCGACGGCCAGGAGCGGAAGCGGCGAGGCGAAGGTCGTGCCCATGGCGTTCCGTCAGAACAGGGCCGCGGCCGCGACCTTTGCGAGGACGCCCTTGACGATGGCGGCGTTGAGAACGCCCAGAAGGACGAGGGCGGCGGCTAGGATGAGGACGGGGATGCGCATCGACGCCGTGACTTCCGTCCGCGGCGCGTCCTCCTCGGCGTCGGGCTTGACGAGATAAACCCGCTCCAGGACGCGGAAGAAATAGACGGCGTTGAGCAGGCTGCTGACCAGTATGACGGCCAGGAAGACCCACTGCTTCCGGGCGACGGCGCCCAGGGCGAGGTACCATTTGCTGAAGAACCCGGCCAGGGGGGGGATGCCGATCATGGACAGGGCGCCGACGGCGAAGGCCGCCGTCGTCCACGGCATCCGGCGCCGGGCCGAGCCGTCGAGGCGGGCGATGTCGGAGTGGCCGAGAACGGTCCGGAAATTGCCCGCGACCAGGAAGAGGAGGCCCTTCATGGCTGCGTGATTCATGACGTGGAGGATGGCCCCGATGAGCCCGAGCGGGTTGGCCAGCCCGATGCCGAGCCCGATGTAGCCGACCTGGGCAATCGAGCTGTAGGCCAGCATCCGCTTCAGCTCGCGCTGGGCCATAGCCATGACCGAGCCGTAGAGGATGCCGCCCGCAGCCAGCCAGCCGACGACCGTGGTCAGGGGGAAGGCCTTGGCCGCCGCTCCGACCCCGAAGACGAAGAACAGGATGCGGATGAGCACGTAAGCCCCGACCTTGGTCCCGAGCGGGGCGATGAGCGCCGACGAGGCCGAGGGCGCGTAGGTGTAAGCGTCGGGGAGCCAGCCGTGGAGCGGGAAGAGGGCCATCTTGAGCCCCATCCCGGCCACGATCAGGCCGAGGCCGACGGCGACGGCGGGCTCGGCGCTGACGGCGGGCAGGATGGCCTTGAGGTCGGCCATGTTGAGCGTCCCGGTCATGGTGAACAGGAATCCCAGCCCGAGGAGATAGAAACAGGCGCCGATCGTCCCCAGGATCAAGTAGCGGAAGGCGGCGACCGGGGCCTTGCGGCCGCCGACCGCGATCAGCCCATAGAGCGACAGGGAGGAGATCTCGAGCCAGACGTAGAGGTTGAAAAAGTCTCCGGTGACGACGATGCCGTTGAACCCGCAGAGCATCAGGACGGCCACCGCGTAATAGGGGACTTGCTGGCCGGCCTCGGGCAGCTCGCGCGCGACGGGTGTACCGGCGTGGAGCAGGACCAAGAAGCCGATCGCGTTGACGACGAGGATGACGAAGGCGGAGAGGGGGTCGAGGACGTACTCGATCCCGATCGGCGGCGGCCAGCCGCCCATGAAGTAGCGGACGGGCCCGTCGGCCAGGACCCGGACCAGGTTGAGGATGCCCAGCGCGACCGCGGCCAGCGACGCGGCCAGGGCGAGCGCCCGCGCCAGCCGCCGGTCGATGAGCGCGGCGAGTGGAATGATGATCGCCGCCGGCAGCAGCAGGACGACGGGAAGGGCCGGGGCGTTAGTCCAGATCCAGGTCATGGGTCATCCGGGCGAGGAGCTCGTCCTCGTGGAGGGTTCCGAACCGCTTGTGGATCGCGATCAGCAGGGCGTAGGCGACGCCGTTCGTGGCGACGGCGACGACGATGGCCGTCAGCATCAGGCAGTGCTGGAGGGGCGAGATATAGAGATCCGGGTCGGATGTCCCGAGGGCCGGGTCGGCGATCGGGATGGTCGCCTGCCACTTGACGGCGCTCGACAGGAAGAACATGATGATCGCCACCTGGAAGATGTTCATCCCGATGAGCTTCTTGACCAGGTTCCGCTTGACGACCATGCCGTAGAAGCCGAGGATCACTAGGGCGAAGATGAACCAGTAGCCGTAGTGGCCGAGCAGGACCTCAGTCATGAGGCCGGCCCTCCAGGAGGTCGTCGTAGATGGCCGTCAGGATGCCGCAGACGGCCAGGCCGACCCCGATCTCGATGAACAGGATGCCCAGGCTTCGGCGCTGGGGCGCCGCGCCGGCCAGGGGCAGGAAGGCGTAGTCGAGGAAACGGCCGCCGCCCATCATGGCGACGAAGCCCGTCCCCCAATAGATCAGGACGCCGGCCGATCCGAGGGGCGTCCCCCATGAGCGCGGGAATTGGAGCTGGGCCAGGTCGTTGCCCGCGGCCAGGCGGACGAGGATGAGGGCGGCCGCCAGCATCGTGCCGCCCTGGAACCCCCCGCCCGGGCTGTAGTGGCCGTGGAAGATGACGTAGAGGGCGAAGATCATGATGAAGGGCGAGACCGTCCGGGCCACCAGGCTGATGATGGCGTCATCGTCGCCGCGCATCATGACCGCTTCTCCTTGGGCCGCCCGCGGCGCAGGATCAGGAAGCAGACGAGCCCCGCCGTCAGGATGACCGTTTCCTCGCCCATCGTGTCGAACCCGCGGTAATCGGCCAGGATGACCGTGACCATGTTCGGCGTGTCCGCGTCCCGCTCGGCATGGCGGACGTAGTAAGAGGGCGCGTTGGGCGTTCCGGCCGGGCTGGGGTCCCGGTAGGGGCGGGCGTCGGGATCGCCCCGGTTGGGCAGGCTCATGCCCCCGATGACGAGGACGGCCCCGAACAGGACGAGGACGGCGGTGCGCAGCGCTTTCAATCCTTGCTCTTTCGCGATGTCTTGAAGATGGTGACGACGAAGAGAACGCCGCTGACGCCGCCCCCGACGACGGCTTCCGTGAAACCGACGTCGACGGCGCCCATGGCCGCGTAGAGAAGGGCCGACAGGAAGCTGAAGACGCTCAAGCTGACGACGGCCGTCAGCAGGTTCCGGCTCTCGAGGGCGACCAGCGCCGTGACGATCAGGAAGAAGAACAGGGTGATCTCGAGCTCCCAGTGCATCAGTCCCCCTTCTCCCCGGCGCCGTCCCTGCGGAACCAGGGCTTAAGCCCGAAGCGGACGGCGGCCCGGGTCAGGGCGTGGGTCGCCGTCGGGCTGGTCAGCGCGATGAAGGCCATGATCAGGGCGATCTTGGCGCTGTTGAGGGTCAGGCCTTCGTGAATGACCAATCCCAGCGTCACGAGGAGGACGCCGAGCGTGTCGCTCTTGCCGGTGGCGTGGGCTCGGCTGTAGAAATCGGGGAGGCGGATGAGACCGATGCTCCCGACCAGGAGGAAGAAGGCCCCGGCCGAGACGACGATATTGGCGATCAGGAACTGGAGCGTCACGGCCGCCTCCGCGACTTGAGGGTCAGGAGGTACTTCGCGATCGCGATCGTCCCGATGAAATTGAGGACGGCGTAGGCCAGGGTGATGTCGATGAACATGTCGACGCGGTCGAAGATGAACCCGATGGTCAGGATCAGGACCATGGTCTTGGTCCCGACGGCGCCGGCGCCCAGCATCCGGTCGAAGAGCGTCGGGCCGCGGACGATCCGGTATAAGGGGATGAGGATGATGACGGTCAGGAGGACGCCGAGATAGACGAAATACTTGTCCATCAGATCGTCTTCCTGCGGCGGAGGACTTCGACCTCGGTGACGACGTCCCCCGGCCTCCGGTCGTAGAGCTTGGCGACCTCGCCCGGCAGCGTCCCGTCGACGATGCTCGAGTGGGAGGCGTCGATCAGGGAATGGACCAGATACTCGTCGCCCTCGAGCTGAAGGGTGATGGTGCCCGGCGTCAGGGTGATCGAGTTGGCCAGGATGACCCGGGCGGTCGGGCTGGGCAGCCTGGTCTTGAAGCGGACGAGCGAGGGGTTGACGGGCATCCGGTGGCTGAGGACGACGCCCGCGACCTGGAGGCTGGCGACGACGACCTGAAGGATGAGCCAGGGGACGTAGAGGAAGAGGCGGCCGACCCGGAGCGGGGCGCAGTCGCAGACGTTTTCGCGGAGGAAAAAGTAGCGGGTGAGCCGGTTGTTGACCGTCATGACCAGGGCCGCGCTCAAGACGCCCGCGCCGACGTGAAAGGCGTCGTAGTGTCCGCTCATCAGGAGCCACAGGCCGAAAAGCAGGGCGAACATGACGGCCCGGCTCTTGGCGAACCGGCGCCGCGCCTTCCACGACGGGAGGCGGCGGCACGCGATCGTTCCGTC
>JAFGBC010000102.1 GCA_016933355.1 Candidatus Aminicenantota bacterium | reverse complement strand
GCGCTCGGCCAGGGGGCGTCCGGAGCGAGGAACATCCGGCCCCAAGGCGCGGGCGCGTCGTAGGGGTCGTGGGGCTGATAGGTGTGGATGAACAGGAAGAAGGGGACGGAGCGGTTGTCCTTCAGCCAGTTCGCGACCCGGCCGTAATGGAGGCCGGCCAGGTCGTTCTCCTGGTGGATCCAGGCCCTCTCGTCGAAAAGGTCGAAGCCCTTGGCCATGCCGTAGCGCGCGCTGACTTGCCCGCCGCCGACGATCGCGGCCGTCAGGTAGCCCCGGGACCGGAAGCGGTCGGCCAGGGTCAGGGCGCTGGCGTCCAGGCTCTGGTCGAGCTGGAGGACCTGGTGGCTGGTCGGCAGCAGCCCGGTCAGGATCGAGGCGTGCGACGACAGCGTGTAGGGCGCGTGACTCCGGGCGTTCTCGAATAGGGCGGAGTCGGAGGCCAGGGCGTCCATGGCCGGGCTCGTCTCGCGGGCGTAGCCGTAGCAGCGGAGATGGTCGGCCCGGAGCGTATCGATCGAGATCAGGATGACGTTCGGCGGAACGCGGTCTTTGGACGGGGACGGCTCGGCCTTGCCGGGGACGATCTGCGGGTTCGCCCAGAAGGCCGGGGCCGGGTAGGCGGCTTCGCCCTCCGTCTCCAGGACGAGGCGGCCCTTGCGTCCCGACCAGGCGTCGAGGGCGACGCTCTGCCAGGAGACGGACGCCTTCCGTTCGGCGAGGCCGGGATGGACGACGCGCTCGAACAGGACGTCGTGCCGCTCCCCCGACTCCAGGACGATGCGGAAAGTGACGGCGTCCGCGGCGTTCTCGCTGATCCGTTCGGCGAACCCGGTCCCGAACTTCAGGATGGCCCCCCCGGGAATCCGGCAGGGGACGGCCAGCCGCGACGGGGCGGGCGCCATCAACGCGTTGAAGGTGACGTTATTCTCGGCCTTGAGCTTCTTTTTGACGGCGAACGGGTTGTCGCCGCTCCCGGCGTCCGCGAGCGCATAGTGTTCGAGGGCGTAGAGGAGCAGCCAGCCGTCCCGTCCGAAGACGGGGGCGACCTGCAGGCTGGACGCCATCCATTGGACGACGTCCTCCGGAAGCGTTGCGTACTCGACGGCGTACGATCCCTGGAACGTCCGCTCGGCGGACGGGCGGGCGATGAGGACGAGGTCGGACATCGACCGGACCAGGATCGCGCTGATCCGGACGGCCTTGGAGGCGACCAGACCCGGCTTCGCGGCGGACGCGTCGGCGCCGCTGAAGACGACGCCGAGGCTGTTCTCGCCGAGGACGGCCTCGGCCGAAAGCCGGACCGAGCCCTCGGACCCGATCGCGACCTCGCCCGCGACGCGTCCGTTGACCTCGACCCGGAGCGCCCGCGGCGCATCGCCGGTCGGGTAGCCCGAGATCTCGATGACGGCCGGACCGGGCGGCAGGAAGACGCTCGTGTCGAACCGTTCGCCGGGCTTGAGATAGATATCGGCGCGCGTCAGGGCCTCGCCCTTCAGCCAGACCCAGCCCGCCGCGTCCGAGCTCCTCGCCTCGAGCGGCGGAATGATTTGTCCGTCGCGCCGCACGGTCAGCCGCTCGGGGCGGTCCGCCCCGGCCTGGGCCAGGAGCGGGGCCCGGCTGGGCAGAAGGACGTACTCCCGTCCCTCGATTTTGGCGGTTGGAAGGTCCACGCCGGCCGCCGTCTGGGTCAGGATCGGGAAATGGTCGCGGAGGCGGGCGAGCGGGGTTTCCAGGACGCCGTCCGGGGTCAAGTGATCGATGAGCCGGAAAACGGGCGTCTCTTCCTTCCGGCAGGCCGAAAAAAGGGCGAGGACAACCGTACAGAGGAGGGCGCATCGCTGATGCCGCTTGAACATTGCCGTTATGATAGGGTCAAAGCCGGGGGCTGTCAACACGGCCCGGATCGGCCCCGGCGCGACCCGCCGCGCCCGGCGTCGGCCGTTTGCGCACTTGGCGCGCTTTTTTTGGTATACTAAAGAGGTCCAGACCAGGGATAGGAAAGGAGTCCGTGCCATGTCGGAAAAAGCCGTCGCAACCATCTTGAAGGATATGTCCGAGGTCCTCGTCCGGACTAAGGACGGGCTGGACGTCAAGGACGAAGCCGCCCTGCGCGGCCGAATCGACGGCCTCGTCGCCGAAGCCGTCTTCGGCGACGACGAGGCCAAGGCCGCTGCCCGCTGGGTTGTCTGGGAAGCGGCCCAAGCCCTGGGCATCCGGCCGGCCTCGATCCAGGACCTCTACCTGGCCCGGGGCCGCGGCTCGCTCGACCGGGCCTTCACCGTCCCGGCCATGAACCTCCGGATGCTGGCCTACGACTCGGCCCGGGCCGTCTTCCGGGCGGCCCATGCCCTGGAGGCTGGCGCCCTCATCTTCGAGATCGCCCGGAGCGAGATCGGCTACACCGACCAGCGGCCGGCCGAATACGCGACGGCCGTCCTGGCCGCCGCGATCAAGGAGGGCGTCCGCGGCCCGGTCTTCATCCAGGGCGACCACTTCCAGGTCTCGGCCAAGAAGTACGCGGTCGGCGGCCAGGCCGAGCTCAAGGCCATCCGCGACCTTATCGTCGAGGCGCTGGCGGCCGGCTTCTACAACATCGACATCGATACCTCGACCCTGGTCGACCTCTCCAAGCCGACGCTGGCCGAGCAGCAGGCCCTCAACTACGGCCTGTGCGCCGACCTGACCCGCTTCATCCGCGAGCGTGAACCGAAGGGCCTGGCCGTCTCGGTCGGCGGAGAGATCGGCGAGGTCGGCCAGAAAAATTCGACGCCCGAGGACCTCGACGCCTTCATGGACGGCTACGCGGCCAAGATCGGAGCGTCGGCCGGCATCAGCAAGATCAGCGTCCAGACCGGGACGAGCCACGGCGGCGTCGTCCTGCCCGACGGCACGCTGGCCAAGGTCGCCATCGATTTCGACGTCCTGCGCGTCCTGAGCGAGAACGCCCGCAAAAAATACGGGATGGGCGGCGCCGTCCAGCACGGGGCGAGCACGCTGCCCGAAGCGGCCTTCCATAAGTTCGTGGAAGCAGGCGCCTGCGAGGTCCACCTGGCGACCGCCTTCCAGACCCTGATCATGGACCATGAGGCGACGCCCGAGGCGCTGCGCGCCGAGGTCAACGAATGGCTCAAGGCCAACGTCGCCGACGAGCGCAAGCCGGCGGACACCGAGGCCCAGTTCTTGTACAAGGTCCGCAAGAAGGCGATCGGCCCCTTCAAGCGGCGGTTCTGGTCGCTCCCCGAGGACGGCCGGGCGGCCATCGGCGCCTCTCTCGAGAATCAGTTCCTGTTCCTGTTCGAGCAACTGGCGATCGCCGGGACGGCGCGCCACGTCGAGAAATACATCCGGACCTCCGAAATCCATCAGCCGCTCCCGGGCGGCGGGATCAAGAAGACCAAGGGCGAGTCGGTCGACGGCCTGGCCGATTGAGGGACCGGCCGACGGGACCGGAAGGAGGGACCATGGATCGCATCGCGCGCATCACGCTGACCGTCGCGCTGGCGGGACTGCTGTTGGCGAGCCTGAGCTGCGCCCCCGGCCCGAACGACCTGGAGAAGACGGCGGACCGCGACGGCCGCACGGCCGGGTTCTTCAAGGGGATCTGGCACGGCCTGATCGCGCCGATCACCTTCGTCATTTCGCTCTTCACCAAGGACGTCCGCTTCTACGAAGTCCACAACAACGGCGGCTGGTACAACTTCGGGTTTGTCCTGGGCGCCGGGCTCTTCCTGAGCGGCGGCATCCTGGGGCGCAAGAAGCGCCGCCGCTAGCCGGGCGCGCTCAGAAGCGCCGGG
>JAFGBC010000101.1 GCA_016933355.1 Candidatus Aminicenantota bacterium | reverse complement strand
TCGATCGGCCGGGTCAGTCCGGCCATGATGATGAAGCCGGCCGCCCTTTCGCCGCCTTCCGACAGCGCGATCCGGGGGACGAGCATCCCGCCCAGGCTGTGTCCGAGCAGATAAACCTTGTCCGGCGCGACTCGGGGCGTCGCCGTCATCAGGGCGATCGCGGCCAGGGCGTCGTCGATCGTTTCCTCTCGGACGGTCAGCGAGGCGAAGAGCTTGGGGTCGGTCACGAGCTTTGTCCCGTAGGCTTTGGTCCTCTTCTCGTAGCGAAGGACGGCGATTCCCCGGGCGGCCAGGCCCCAGGCCAGGTCGCGAAACGGCTTGTTGGGGCCGATCGTCTCGTCCTTATCGTTGGGGCCGGAACCGTGGACAAGAACGAGGCCGGGGAAGGGGCCGACGCCCTTGGGAAGGGTCAGGACGGCGGGGAGCGGCCAGTCCGGGGCGCCGGCCTTGAGCTCCACCTCCTCGAACAGGGCCGGGTCGGCGTAGGCCGGCGGCTTGGGCTCGGCGGGAGGAAGGCTGGGGACGAAGAAGAATCCCGCGATCTTCGCCTCGCGGTCGAAGACGATCTTTGCGTCGAGCGTCGTTTTGGCGAACTCGCAGGTGACGAAGACGACGTCGTAGGGATCCTCTTTGGCGCGCCGGGCGGCCGTCTGTTTGCGGAATTCCCCCATCCGGGCCGGGGTCGATTTCCAGAACTCGGCCAGCTTGGAGGGGCTCGCCGCCTTGAGCATGGTCGCGTCGAAGTCCTTGGCGGCCGCCTCGAAATCGCCGGCGGCCAGGGCGGCGATCATCGCCCGGCTCTTGACGATCAGAGAATCCGTTTCAGCGGCGGAGACGTTTTGGCCGAGGGCCGACCCGGCGGCAAGGACGAGAACAAGGACGGCGAAAACAGGGACGTTTTTCATGTGCGCTGCCTCCTCGAAGACGGGGCGCCGGATCGCCCGGCGGCCGCCGTCGTTCCGTCATTATATCAGCCGCGGCTGGTTTCCAACAGGCTCCGGCTCACGCCCGCTGCGGGCCGGTCGGTTGAACCCCGCTCCGGCTTGGCCTATAATCGGCTCATGTCCACTCGCCGTCAAGGAGGGATGCGTGCAAAGCGTTGAAGACACCCGCTTTGTTTTCCGCCGGACCGTCGTCATGGGAGCGGCCATCTGCGCCAGCCTGCTCGTCTATGTCGGTATCGTCGAGCTCATGCGCGCGGTCATGAAGCCGTTCCACGGGATCGCCGTCGTACCCCTCGGGAAGGTCCAGACCCTGCGCCTCCTCATCTACGGGCTGGCGGTGGCTTCCGTCATCGCCATCCGGCTGATGCGGGGCCGGCTGCTCCGGGTCGTCCCCGGCGAGGCGAGCCGCTTGACCCTGATGCGCCTGATGCGGGCCTCGGTCCTGACCTTCATCCTGGCCGAGCTTCCCGCGCTCGCCGGGATCGTCCTCTTCTTCGCGACGGGCCTGAGCCGGGATTTCTACATCCTCCTCTTCGTGTCGCTCGTCCTGGAATTCATGTACTTCCCGCGCCGGGCCCCGTGGGACGACCTCCTCTCGCGAGGCGGCGGAGCCCCGGGAGGCCGGCTGTGAGGACGGATCGGGCCTTCGTCTGGGCTGGACTCCTCGCCCTCGTTTCGGCCGGCTCGGGGAGCCTTCTGGCCGCGCCGGACGGCCCCTTGCCCGTCCGTCCCCTGCGCTACGAGATCTGGGTGGAGCTCGACAACGCCCAGAAGATGCTGAGGGGGCGCGAAGAGATCACCTGGCAGAACACGACCCGGGACGAGGTCGGAGACATCTGGCTCCATCTCTACTGGAACGCGTTCAAGAACGAGCAAAGCGCGTTTTTCCGGGAAGCGAGAGGCCAGACCCTTGCCCGGAGCGCCCTGCCCCGGGAAGGCGAGTGGGGGTGGATCGACATCTCCCGGATCGCCCTCGCCGACGGCCGCGACCTCAAGCCCGGCATGGCGTTCGCGACCCCGGACGGCCCGGAGACGGAGGGCGACCAGACCGTCCTCCGCGTCCCTCTGCCCGAGCCCGTTCCGCCCGGAGGCCGCGTCGCTCTCAAGATCGAGTTCGAATCCAAGATCCCGCGCCGGGCGGCCCGGACGGCGTATTATCAGGATCGCTACTTTATCGGCCAGTGGTTCCCCAAGCCGGGCGTTTACGAAGAGGGGAAAGGCTGGAATTGCCACGCCTACCATGAAAACTCGGAGTTCTTCGCGGACTACGCCGATTTCCTGGTCCATATCACCGTCCCCCAGGGGTTCGTCGTCGGTGCCTCGGGAAAGCTCGTCGACGCCGTCCGGGACGAGGATCGCAGGACGGAAACGCTGACCTACGGCCAGACGGCCATCCATGACTTCGCCTGGACGGCCGACCCGTCCTTTCTCAAAGTCGAGCGCGACTTCGTCGCGGCAGACGAGGTGACCGAGGCCGAATACGCCGACCTCGCCCGGCGGCTCGGCTGTTCGGTCGAGGATCTCCGCCTGCCGAACGTCCGGATGATCCTGCTTATCGCCCCCGAGCACAAGAGCCAGATCGACAGGCATTTCCGAGCCCTCAAAGCCGCCCTGAAATACTACGGCCTTTGGTACGGCCCTTATCCCTACGAGACCATCACCATGGTCGACCCACCCTTCCGGACGGGGAGCGGCGGCATGGAATATCCGACCCTGTTCACGGCCGGAACCTCGCTCTTCCCGACCGACAGAGCCTGGTCGCCCGAAGGGGTCATCGTCCACGAGTTCGGCCACGGCTATTGGTACGGCCTGGTCGGCAGCAACGAATTCGAAGAGGCTTGGCTCGACGAGGGCCTCAACACCTATTCGACGGGCAAGGTCATCGCCGAAGCCTACGGCCCCGGGGTGCTGTCCCTGAACCTCAAGCACCTCCCGCTGGACGTCCTGTTCCGGATGCCTCTTTTTCTAGACCGCGAGCTGAACAGGGCGGGCGGGCTGGCCGTCGTCGAGCTCGACCCGATCGTCACCGCCTCCTGGCGGTTCTACAGCCGGATGAGCTATGCCCTCAACGTCTACCAGCGGGCGGCGACGATGCTTGAAACGCTGGAACGCCTCCTGGGAGAGGACGTCATGATCCGCGTCCTGCGCGCATTCCAGATGGGATACCGCTACCGTCACCCGCGGAGCGAGGATTTCGTGCGAACCGCCGAACAGGTGTCCGGCCGCGACCTGGGCTGGTTTTTCGGACAGTTCCTCTACGACACCCTCGAGTTCGATTACGGCGTGTCCGCGCTCCATTCCCGGGAGCTGCCGGCCGCCGACCTGGGCGTCTTCGACCGGGACGGACGCAAGGACGAGGTCACGCCGGAGCGGGTCAAGAAGATCAAGCAGGAGAATAAGGATTCAGCCAAGGCCTACCGGACCGAAGTCGCCGTCCGGCGCTTCGGGGAAGCCAAGGTCGGTCCGGACTTTCCGCTAACCCTGGAGGTAGCCTTCGAGGACGGGAGCGTGGAGACCCGGACATGGGACGGCCAATCGCGATGGCAGACGTTCCGCTTCATCAAGCCGGTCAAGGCGCGCTGGGCCCGGATCGACCCGGAATCGCGCTGGCTCCTGGATTCGAACCTGACCAACAATTCCCTCCGGGCCAAGCCGTCGCGGGCCGGCGTCTGGCGGATAACCGGGCTGTTCCTGTTCTGGGTTCAGAGCGCCCTCCATGCGGCGGGCGGTTTGGTGTGAGGGGGAGGCGGGCATGAGTATCCTCAGAGCATTCCAGCAAGGCCTGGCGACGACGCGGCGGCGCTCCAGGCTCATCCTCTATCTCTGGCTGGCCAATCTCTTCTTCGGCGTCCTCGTCCTCGGCCCGTTCATTTACCTCGCCGGAAGGGACTTCGGGAGCTCCCTCGAAGGAGACCGGCTCCTTCAGGGCGTCGATTTCATCTGGCTGGGGGACGTTATCTTGAATCAGGGGGACGCGCTGGCCGGGCTGGCCGGGTGGGCCCTGATCCCGTTTTCGCTGTACCTCGTCTGGTCGATCTTTTCGAGCGGCGGGATCCTGGGCCGGATCGCGGCCGAGGAGGAGAAGACGACCCTGGCCGCGTTCGTGTCCGACGGCTGCCAGTACTTTTTTCGCTTTTTCCGGGTCCCCCTGATCGCGATCCCGGTTTACGTCATCGTCTTCGGCCTTCTCTACAAATTGCTCAATCTTCCGCTCGCGGCTTGGTCAAGAACGGCCGGAGGCCCGTGGGGCGACTTCTGGGCTTCGACGCTGGGCGTCCTCGTCTTCCTGGCCCTGTTCTCGCTCGTCAGGATTCTGTTCGACTACGCCAGGATCCGGCTTGTCGTCGACCGAAGCCGCAAGGCCTTCCGGGCCGTGGTCATGACCTTCGGTTTCCTCGGCGGTCGGCTGGTCCCCGCTTGGGCCCTATACCTCTTGATCGCAGCCGTTTCGGTCGTCGTCTTGGCCCTGTTCCTGCTCGTCTCCCGGCTTCTAACAGGAGCCTCAGGTGCGATGGTCCTTGTCGTCTGGCTCCAGGTCCTGGCGGCCGTTCGACAGGGGATTCGGATTCTCTTCCTCGCCTCGGAGTCCCACTACTACAAGGGAAGCCAGCTTTGAGCGGGACCTCGTTGCCCCGGACCCCGGCCCGCCTCCGCTTCCTGGGAGGGGCCCGTCAGGTCACGGGGTCCTGCGCCCTGCTCGAGTCGGCAAAGGCCAGGGTCCTGGTGGACTGCGGCCTTCATCAGGAGCGTCCGCACCAGGAGAAGAACTGGCGCCCGTTTCCGTTCGACCCGTCCGGACTGGACGCCGTATTCCTGACCCACGCCCATCTGGACCACTCCGGGCTTCTTCCCAAGCTGGTCCGGGACGGATTTTCGGGCCAGATCCTGACGACCCCGGCCTCGGCCGAGATCGTGCCGATCGTCCTTCACGATTCCGCGCGCATCCAGGAGGAAGACGCGGCCTTCAAGAAGAAGCGCCATCAGAAAGAGGGACGCCGGGGGCGCTTCCCCGAAGAGCCCCTCTATACCACCCATGACGTCGACGCGGTCCTCCCGCTGCTGGACACGGTCGGCTACGGGGAGCCGGTCGAGTTCGAGGATATCACGGCGACCTTCCATGATGCCGGGCATATCTTGGGCTCGGCCATGATCGAGGTTCAGACCGGGCGTCCGGACGACACGGGAACGCGGACGACCATCTTTTCGGGCGACATCGGCCAGTCGGACAGGCCGTTGCTTCGCGATCCGTCCTTCTTTCGGGAGGCCGACTACGCCGTCATGGAGGGCACCTACGGCGACCGGTCCCACGAGGACCGCGACCTCATCGACAACCTTCTGGCCGAGGTCATCAACCGGACGGTCGCCGACGGAGGGAACATCCTTATCCCCACCTTCGCCATCGACCGGGCCCAGGAGATCATGTTTTTCCTGAGCCGGCTGGCCGAGGAAAAGAGGATTCCGAAGCTCCTGACCTTCCTCGACAGCCCGATGGCCGTCGAAGTCACGGCCGTTTACGAACGGCACCGCGAGGCCTTCGACGAGGAGACCAAGGCCTTGTTCCGGG
Organism: Candidatus Aminicenantota bacterium; assembly: GCA_016933355.1. Lineage (GTDB taxonomy): Bacteria > Acidobacteriota > Aminicenantia > Aminicenantales > JAFGBC01 > JAFGBC01. The sequence continues at coordinate 6,010 of JAFGBC010000101.1, read as the reverse complement.
CGAACCGCGACCCGTTCCGCTTCCCGGGCCTCAAGTACATCCGGACCGGCGAGGAGTCCAAGGCCATCAACTCGATCAAGGGCTCGTGCATCATCATGGCCGGGTCGGGCATGTGCACGGGCGGGCGGATCAAGCACCACCTGGCCCGCAACATCTCGCGCCCCGAGTCGACCGTCCTTTTCGTCGGTTACCAGGCGCAGGGGACGCTGGGGCGGATCATCCTGGACGGAGCCAAGGAGGTCCGGATTTTCGGGAAGAACCATCCTGTCCGGGCCCGCATCCGGCAGATCCAGGGGTTTTCGGCCCACGCCGACCGGCCGGCCCTGCTCCGCTGGGCGGGGCATTTCGCCAAGCCGCTCCGGCGGCTGTTCCTCAATCACGGCGACCCGGACGTTTTGGACAGCCTGGCCGCCGCCCTGGGCCCGAGGCACGCTCAAGGGATCATCGTGCCCGCCCCGGGGGAAACGTTCGCGCTCCATTGAGCGCGCGACGAACCCAAAGACAGACGGACCGACTCCGTCACGAGGAGGCTGAAGTGAAGCCACGCGGACACCGGGCGGGGGATATCCCCCGGCGCAAATTCATGGAGATGGGGATCAAGGGCGGCTTGGCGCTAGCCGCGACGCCCGCCCTCGTCAGGGAGCTCCTGGGGAAAGCGGGCCCGGGCGCTCTTCCGTCGGCCGGGCCCGCGGTCGACAAGGCCGTCCTGGACCGCGTCGTCGCTAAAGCCCTCGAGAAGGGCGGCGTCTTCGCCGACGTCTACGTCGAGCACCGCATCGCGCGCACGATCCTGATGGAGGAGTCCAAGTTCAAGAGCGCCGAATTCGGAATCAGCCGGGGCGCCGGGGTCCGGGTCATCGCGGGAGACAAAACGGGGTTCGCCTATGCCGACGAGGTCGGGGAGGAGGCGATGCTCCGGGCGGCCGAGGTCGCCTCGTTCGTCGCCCGCGGCAGCACGCCGGCGCCCCCCGTGCCCGTCCGGGAGGGCTCGCGCCCGTCCTATGTCAGCGTCGAGCTCCCGCTGGCCGGCGTCGCCGACGAGAAGCGGCTCGATACCCTGCGACGGGCCAACCAGGCTGCGCTCGATTTCGACGCCCGGGTCAAAATGGCTTCGGTCAGCTATTACGATGAAGTCCGGGGCCGGACGATCGCCAACTCCGAAGGGCTTCTCCTGACCGACGAGCTTCCCCTGCTCTTCTTCATCGTCCAGGTCCTGAGCGAAGGCGGAGGCACCCGGCACATGGGCCGCGAGCGGCTCAGCCGCCATTCCGGGTTCGAGATGTTCGACGAGGTTTCGCCCGAAGAGATCGCTCGGGCGGCGGCCCGCGAGGCGGTGGCGATGCTCGCCGCCAAGGACGCCCCGGCCGGGAAGATGGACGTCGTCATGCAGAATGGATGGGGCGGCGTCCTCGTCCACGAGGCGGTCGGACACCCGCTCGAGGCCGACAACATCGCCAAGAAGATCGGGGCCTTCACCGGCAAGCTCGGCCGGAAGGTCGCCAGCGACGTCTTCACCATGGTCGACGACGGAACCCTGCCCAATTTCCGGGGGACGACCAATTGGGACGACGAAGGAACGCCGGGCCGGCGGAACGTCCTCATCGACAAGGGCGTCCTGGTCCGGTTCATGACCGACGTCCTGTCGGCCCGCCAGCTCGGCATGGAGCGGACCGGAAACGGAAGGCGCGAAAGCTTCCGCTACCTCCCCATCCCGCGCATGACGAATACCTTCATCGACCGGGGGACGGACAAGGCCGCCGATATCCTGTCCGCGACCAAGTCCGGGCTTTACGTCCAGGCCTTGAGCGGCGGGAGCGTCGACCCGACGACGGGGGTCTTCAACTTCACCTGCCGGGAGGCCTATCTGATCGAGGGCGGCCGGAAGACGACGCCGGTCAAAGGCGCCACCCTCATCGGCGATTGCCTCGAGATCATCCGGACGATCGACGCGGTCGGCGACGACCTCGAGTTCGGGCCGGGCATCTGCGGCAAGGGCCAGGCGGCCGAGGTCACGGCCGGTCAGCCGACCGTCCGGATCAGGGGCATCACGGTTGGCGGGACCCGGGCCCGGGCTTGAACCGCGGCGAAGGAGACGACGATGGACACCAAAGCGCTGGCGGAGAGACTGGTGGGGCGCTGCCTCACGCTGGGCGGCGACGCCGCCGAGGTTTATCTCGAGACGGGCCGAAACCTGAGCATCGAGGTCCGCAACGGCGAAATCGAAACCGTCCAGGAGGCCGGCTCGCGCGGCGTCGGCCTCCGCGTTTTCGTCCAGGGCCGCATGGCCCTGGCCAGCTCCAACGACTTCGAAGAGGCGTCCCTCGACGACGCCGTCCGGCGGGCGGTCGCCTTCGCCCGGATCACGACGGCCGACCCCGACAACGCCCTTCCCGAGGAACAGGGGGTCACGGCGGTAGAGGGTCTCTACGATCCCGCGATCGCCCGCGTCCCTCTGGACAGGAAGATCGAGCTCCTGAGAACGCTCGAAGCGCTGGCCCTGAAGGACCCCCGCATCACCAAGAGCGCAGGCGCGGCTTACGGAGAAGGGGAGAGCGAGGTTGTCCTTGCCAACTCCAACGGTCTGTCCAAAAGCTACCGAACGACCGCGTGTTCGATCGGGATTTCTGTCGTCGCCGAAAAGGGCGACCAGAAATCCTCGGGCGGGGAATTCTGCGCGCGCCGCCGCTGGGCTGACCTCAAGCCGGCGGCGGAGATCGCGGCCGCAGCCGCCCGCAAGGCCGGCGAGCTTCTCGACCCCCGTCCGATGAAAACGCAGAAAGCGGCCGTCATCTTCGATCCCGAAGTCGCCTACGCGGTTTTGGGGGGCATTATCCAGGCGGTCAACGGGGAGAGGGTCCTCCAGGGAGCGAGCTTCTTGGGGGCGAAGCTCGGCCGGACGATCGCCTCCGCCCTCCTGACTCTGGTCGACGACGGCACCCGGGCCGGCGGGCTGTCCAGCGCGCCGTTCGACGGGGAGGGCGTTCCAACCCGGAAACGGACGATCGTCGAGAAGGGCATCCTTAAAGGTTTCCTCTACAACACGATCGTCGCCAAGCGAGCCGGCGTCCGGAGCACGGGGAACGCCTCCCGGAACGGCTTCGCGAGCCTTCCAGGCATCGGACCGCGCGGGTTCTACATGGAAGCCGGGGTTCAGGCCCCGGAGGACATCATCAAGGCGACGGCCGCGGGCCTCTGGCTCAAGGAGGCGACGGGCTACGGTATCAACCCGGTCAACGGACATTTCAGCGCCGGCGCCTCGGGCCTCTGGGTGGAGAACGGCCGGGTCGCCTTTCCTGTCAAGGGCGTGACCATCGCCGGGGCGGCCGAAGCGATGCTGAGCGGGATCGACATGGTCGGAAGCGACCTCGACCTCAACCGGCGGGTTGCGGCGCCCACGTTCCGGGTGGCGCAGATGCAGATCGGCGGAGACTAGACGCCTCCACCCGCATCCTTCCGGCCTTCCCTTTTTCGAGGCTGTTCGCTACAATAAAAACGAGGAATGCGGCCGGAGCGGGGGTGGGTTTATCCGAAGAGGCGGTTTCGGATAAGGAGGACGCCGTGTCGAAAGACGATAAAAAGAGCCATGCCTTGAAACTCGCCGACGGGGCCGGACCCTGTCTCCGGAGCGCCGTCGATTATATCGAAGGCCGGAACTCCGCGCCGGCTCCCCAGGCTCACGACAAGTGCGACCTGGGGCGCTGGTATTATGAAACGGCTCCCGGTGAGACCGAACACGCTTCGCATTCCCGCTTCCCGGAGCTGGGGGTCGTCCACATGGCCTTCCACCTCGCCTGCGACGAAGCCGTCCGCTGCAAGGACGCCGGCGATCTGGAGGCGGCCCGGGCGGCCCTCCAGCGGGCCGCCGACCTCTCCCGACAGATCCGGAATGCGCTGGCCGCCGTCCTCGGCACCGACGCCTGAAGGCTATTCGAGCTTCAGGTCCTTGCGATAATAGCCGCCTTTGAGCGAGTCGTAGACGACCGCGGCGGCGCCCCGGCCTGCGATCATGAGCCTGAGCTCAACCCGGCCGTGGCCGGAAATCCCGCCGTCAATCCACACCGCGTTCTCGTGCACCCGGAGGGGCAGGGTTCGGTTCCGGTAGGGATCGGTGAGGACGCCCGCCGCCAGGAGCCGGCCTCCGCCCTCGACCGATACCCGGTCGAGACGGTGCAGGCGCTTCTGGAGGGCGACGGCCGAGATCGTGGGCGTGACCGTCGCGTTGGCGACGAGGACGTCGACCTGGAATAGGCCGTCCTTGACCTTGACGGTCCGGACCCGCGCGAAGGACAGCCGGGGCAGCTGGTCGGCGTGATAAAGGACGAAGGCGGCGTTCCGGTGGCAGGTCTCGGCCAGCTTGAAGAGGGGCGTCACGCGGCTCGCGAACTTCTTCTTGCCGCCGATCTCGATCTCGCCGTAGAGAGGGTGAGTGTAAGGCTTCCAGTCGGTGTAATGCTCGCCCAGCAGGACGAGGTCTTGATAGGCCATCTCCTCCAGGTCCCCGCCGCCCCCGAACGGGACCCGTCCGCCGCTCTCCTCGTCCTCCGCCTCGTCGCCGGCGGAACGGGGCTTGGCTCTCGGCTCGCGGGCCAGGTCCATGTCGAGCTCGTTCGAGAAGGAGAAGATCCCCAGCGTGTTCGTGAAGAAATCGATGCTCCCGCCGTAGACCGTGTACATGTCCTTGTAGATGGCGATGTAGCGGTAGCCGGGGAGCATGGACTCGCCTTTTTTTCCGACGGCGTCGAGGACGTGCCGGTCGACCGGGTTCATCTCGCCCAGGTTCTTGGCGCCCGGGCCGCGCAGGATCATCCCGCCGTAGTTGTGGAAGGTTTGGGCGCCCAAGATGTTGGGATGGGCCATCAGGAAATCGGCTACGGCTTTGGTCTCGGGGAAGCAGAACGGATAGGGGCCGGAGCCGCGTTGGACATAATGCGGCTGCCAGTTGTAGCCGAAATTCCGGTTCATGTCGTACTCGCCCGGTCCGTCCTCGTTGATGAGCCCGTCGCCGTCGTTGTCGATGCCTTCCTCGCCGAGGAGGGCATAGACGCCCGTCTCGCCGGGCTTGACAGGGATGAGGAGACGCGGGTCGTCGGGATGGGGCTTGAACCCGCCGTAGGGATCCTTTTTCCTCATCCTGGTGATCGAACCGTCTCCGTCGAGGTCCTCGAAGCCGTCTTCATCCAAGGCTCCGTCCCGGTCGTCGTCGAACGGCATCCAGCCCGTGCGGGGCGAGTTGGGGTCGGACGGCTGATGGATGTAGAATTCGCGGCTGTCGGGGTTCATGGTCGGGACGATGTAAAAGGCCCGCTCGTCGAGGAGGCGCGTCGCCAGGTCGGTCTTCCCGTAGTTCTTGAGGAGATACCAGGCGATGTAGAGCGCGACCTCGCCGCCCTGGATCTCGTTGCCGTGGATGTTGCCGTCGATGTAGTAGCCGGGCTTGCGCTCGGCCGGCCCGGTCCTGGGGTTGTTCAGAAGGATCGCCCACAGGTCGCGCCCCTGGACGGACTTGCCGATGGACCGTACGGTCGCCAGGTCCGGATAGGCCTTCTCGAGGCCGCGCAGGGCCCGGGTCAGCTCGGCGTGGTCGTAGTAATGATCGAAGCTCAACCGCACGTCCTCCCCGGCCGACGCGCCGGACGGGGCCGGTCCCGCGGCCGAAAGGATGAGAACGACGGCCAGCGTGATGGTCATCTTGGCGTTCATCGCGTCCTCCTCGTCAGTCCAGGCTGAGCTCGGCCTCGGCCGTCCCCAGGCGCGGGGACCAGGCGGAGACGGCGAGCGCCGACCCCTTCTTGCCGCGGACCGTCCATTCGAGCTTGCCGGCGCCCCCGCTGCCTTCCAGGAAGGGAAGGGATTCGACCGGCCTGCCCGAGAACAGGGTTTGGCCGGCGCCCAGCTTGAGACGGACCGTGATCGGCCAGGCGGTCTGGGCGCGCCGGCCCTGGGCGGTCGATGTCGGCAGCCGTCCCGTGTTTTCGAGGTAGACCGTGATCCGGTACAGGTCGCCGCCGAG
>JAFGBC010000317.1 GCA_016933355.1 Candidatus Aminicenantota bacterium | reverse complement strand
ACGCCCCGCATCGTCGCCCGCCTGATCAAGGACGACGCCCGCTGCCGGCTCTTGTCCGAGCGGCCCGACAAGACGGCCCAGCTCAACGCCGCCTTGGAGCGGGGCGCCGCGCCCTGGGTCCTGGTCACGGACGCCGATTCCCGGATGTCCCCCGAAACTCTCGGGACGATGGTCTCCGCCGCCCAGTCGGACGAAAGCCTGGGGGCTGTCGGGGCGCCGGTCGAGCCGGCCGACGGCTGCCACTGGCTGGAACGCGCTCACTGGCGGATCAGCAACCGCGTCCGCGCCCTCGAAAGCCGCTCCGGCTGCGCCTCGCTCGTGACCGGGCCGTGCTACCTCGTGCGACGGGACGTTATCAACCGCATCCCCGGGGACGTCGTCGCCGACGACATCCATGCCGCCCTGGCCGCCGCCCGGCTCGGGCTGGGCGTTTGCCTCGTGGAGACCCCGGTGACCGAGCTGAGGACGCCTCGATCGCTCTCCGAGCTCTTCCGTCACAAGCTCCGCAAGACGACCGCCTACCTGAGGGAGGTCTTCCGGTTCCTCCCGGCCTGTCTGAGGATGCCTGGGCCGGCGCGGGGGCTGTTCCTGTGGAGGGCGGCCCAGCTGATCGTCCTGCCCTGGCTGGTCGCGGCCGCTTTCGTTTGGCTCGCTCTCTCTCCGTCGCCGCTGCCGGCCGCGGCCTTGGGCCTCGTCGTCCTCGGCGGCGGCGCCGTCGCTCTCCTCGCGTCCGTCGACAAAGACCACGACAGACCGAGGCTCTGGACCGGACTGGCCCTGGCCGTTTTTCTCCTGGCGGTCTGTCTGGCGGCCGGCATCACCTATCCCCTCCGCCGGCGCTCGGCCTGCTATCCCAAGGTTGGAGCCGCATCGACATGAAAGCCAAAGACAAGCTGGCCGTCGGCGTCAAGATCATGGCTTCGGTGGTCTCGGGGCGCCCCCGCCCCCTCTTCATCCAGTATTCCCTGTCCGACCGCTGCAACGGCCAGTGCATCTATTGCAACTGCCGCAACCGGGGCAACACGGGCCTGACGACGGAGGACAGGCTGGCCTTGATCGCCGCCTTCGCCCGCCTGGGGTGCCTCCGGATGAAATTGTACGGGGGGGAGCCCCTCCTGAACGACGACGTCCACGTCCTTATCCGCGCCGTCCGGTCCCATGGGATGCGCTGCGCCATGGTCACCAACGGCCTTCTGATCACGGAGAAGATGGAGGCCGTGCGCGAGATCGACGAGCTCATCATCTCGCTCGACGGCGACGAGGAGGCGCACGACCGGCAGCGCGGCCCGGGAACCTGGAGACGGGCGATGGACGGCATCGAGGCCTGCGCGGCCGAGGGGCTCAGCTTCTTCCTGAACGTCGTCCTGACCCGGCACAGCCTCGGCCAGGTCGACTGGCTGTGCGGCCTGGCGGACCGCCTGGGCATCCAGGCGAATTTCCAGATCCCCCAGTTCGGCGAGACGCTCTTCGGACCGCACGCCCGGGAATGGATGCCCTCCCCGGGCGAGGCGCGCGAGGTCCTGAGGAAGATCATCGCCCTCAAGAGGTCGGGAGGGCCGGTCCTTTTCACGGTCCATTCCTACCGCCGGACGCTCGGCTGGAAGGACTTCGGCCTGGAGCGGATCGAGGACCCGGCCCGGCCCTCGCGGTGCATGGCGGGGCGCTACGCGCTCATGATCGAGCCGAACGGAGACGTCTATCCCTGTTTCCAGCATATCGGCACATTCCGGGCCAAGAACGCCTTGAGGGACGGCGCCGAGGCCGCCTGGAGGCACGCCTGGAACCACCATTGCCATGACTGCTACAATACCTGGCTGAACGAGAACAAGGCGATCTTCGGACTGAGGCCGGAGGTGTTGATGAATTTCTGGCGCAACTACATGTCGGATAAGGCGAAGAGATACCGGAGATGAACGCCGCCTGGGCTCTCGAGACGGGGGTCCGTCTGATGACGGCGGCGGCCCGCGGCCGGAGGATCCCCTTCCAGACCACGCTGTTCGTGACGAACCGCTGCAATAAAAAGTGCGTTTATTGCTCGATCCCGGACGATCCGGCGCCCGACCTGAGCACGGACGCGTGGCGGACGATCCTCGCTCGCCTGAGGGGGGCCGGAGGGCGGCGGGTCCTGTTTTTCGGCGGCGAACCCCTGCTCCGCGACGATATCGGAGAGCTGGTCGGTTTCGCCCGTCACCTCGGGCTGCGCGCCGGCATGACCACGAACGGCTCGCTCGTTCCGGACCGTGTCGAAGCCGTCCGGAACCTTCATTCGCTGGCGGTCAGCCTCGACGGCCGGCCGGCGACCCAGGAACGGACGCGCGGCCGGGACAGCCACGGCGAGGCCCTGCGCGCGGTGGAGATCGCCCGGTCCTGCGGCGTGCCGGTCAAGCTCAACGCGGTCCTCTGCGCCGACAACGCGGCCGAAGTCCCCTGGCTTTTAAAGTTCAGCGCCGCGAACCGCGTCCCGCTCGTCTTGAACCTGTTGCGGTCCGAAGAGACCGGATATCACCGGGACGCGGGCCGGCATCGCCTCGAGGACGAAGCGATGCGGGAGCTGCTGCGGACGGTCGCCGACGCGGCCCGGACGCATCCGCTCATGGTCTTCTCGAAATTCACCTACGAAACCGCCCGGAGATGGCCCGACTT
>JAFGBC010000316.1 GCA_016933355.1 Candidatus Aminicenantota bacterium | reverse complement strand
GGCTTTGCCCGAGGGCTGGACGAACCCGATCGACCTCTGCCCGAACCTCCAGTACTGGAGCCATGAGGCCCGGATCGCGACCGACGCGAAAGGGATCAAGGTCTATGCCGTCTGGATCGAAGAGGGCGGCGGCGGCAAGCGGATCTATTTCAACTCCAACGAGCGGGGGGAGTGGGGCGTCGCCCACGTTATTCATGCGCCCCTCCTGATCGGGGAGTACCCCGGGCCCAAGGTCGCCCTGGACGTCCTGGGGGACGGCGTCGTCAGCTTTCAAGCCCGGATGGCTAACGGCAACTACGAGATGGTCTTCCGGAAACGGGTCTACGGGGAATGGAAGGACCTCGAGAACGCGTCCCGGACCGAGACGGGAGGATCGGTCCCGGGCGGGATCATGGTCGACCCGAACACGAACGATTATTACATCTGCTTCCAGGACGACTGGGAGCGCCCTTACGAGGACGCCACCTACTGGGGCGTCTATCTGGTCCGGAAGCCGCTCGGGACCTTTCCCTGGGCCCCGGCGGGCCGCGTGCCCGACGTTTCGAACCGCAGCTATTTTCCGGACGGCCGCATCAACGCCAAGAGCCGCGGGTTCATCATCTGGGACAACCGGGCCACCTTCGCGGGCTCGCTCGTCTTCTTCTCGGAAAACAAGAATCTGCTCGACACCGCCGGCTGGACGGCGCCCGTCGATATTTCGGGAAACACGGGGACCGTCGACAACTTCGGCTTCTCCTACCCTCGGCTGGACGTCGACGACCAGAACAACGTCTACGTCTCCTGGCTCCAAAACACCGGCAACTGGGAGACGTTCTTCCGCAAGCGGCTGAACGGCAAATGGATGGTGCGGGAGAACATCTCCAAGACGGAGGGAAAGTCGGCCCATTCGACGGTCGCCGTCAACCGGAAGACGGGCGAGATCTACGTCGCCTGGAGCGAGGACACCCTCAAGGGCGTCTTCATCTACATGAGCATCTTCACCAACCAGAACGAGCAGAAGAAATGGCGCTGGAGCGAGGCGATCAACATGACGCCGGACGCCCAGACCTCCGACTATCCCACCCTGTTCGCCGACGCCAACGGCGGCATCCACCTCGCCTACACGAGCAACAAGTCGGGGGCCTACCACATCTGGTACACCGCCAAGCTCGGCGACGTCGCGGGCCTGCCGCCCGTCAACGTCACGGCGACGAGCCTGGCAACCGCGGCGGACCCGCGCAAGAAAGACACGACCGTCGCCTGGGAAAAGAACCCCCTGAACGAGTCCGTCCCCCTCGAAAGCTACAAGATCTACCGCAAGAAAAAGGACGAGCCCGACACCGCCTACGCGCCGATCGGCGTCGTCGACGACCAGGTTTTTCTGTTCAAGGACCCCGGCCTCCTCGGCGTTCAGGTCTTCAGCTACAAGGTGAGCTCCATCGCCAAGGGCGAGCTCGAGAGCGAGGCTTCCGAGCCGGCCGAGGACGAACTCGTCCCGCCGCCGATCTTCCCGCCCGCAAACCCGGCCGTCACGACCGTCTTGAGCGACGATATCTCCAAGAAGGAGAACACGCTGACCTGGGAGAAGAACGGCCTGAATCGCCCCGACGAGCTCGCCGCGTACAGGATCTACCGGAAGGAGGCCCAGCAGGACGACTCGGCCTATATCCTGGCCGCCGAAGTCGAGCCGAACGTCTTCCGCCTGGAAGACGAGGGGCTGGCCAACGACCGGCTCTATACGTACGCGTCCTCCGCCTATTCCATCTATGACCGTGAGAGCCCGCGGTCGGCGTCGCTGACGGACATCAGAGTCTATGCGCCGACCTACCCGCCGTCGTCGCCGGCCCTCTCGACGCGGCTCCAGACGGCCTCGGGCGCCAAGCTCAACATCCTGACCTGGCAGGAAAATTCCCAAAACCTGGGCCTCCCGATCCAGAGCATCCGCATCTATCGCAAGGCGGACAACGCGGCCGCCTTCACGCGGGTCGGGGCGGTCGACGGCCGGGTTCGCCTTTACGAAGACCCCGGCCTGCCGACGGCCCGGACGTACAGCTACAAGCTGTCCTCCGTTCCCAGCTGGGGGATCGAGAGCGCACAGACCGGCGTCCTCGTCGAGGACCGCCTCTTCCCGCCCGTCGATGTCTTCTGCGAAACCCGCCGCAACGCCTTCTTCCTGCACACCGAGAGCATCAACCGTCTGACCTGGGCGGAGAATCCCCTCAACCGGCCCGTGACCGTGACGGCCTATAAAATCTACCGAAAGCGGGCGGCGGAGGACGACGCGGCCTTCGTCCTGCTCACGACGGTCGGCGCCGCGGTTTTCGAGCATCTCGACCGGGGCCTGCCCGCCGGCGCGGCCTTCGTCTATCGGATCGTCACCGTGGACGACGAAGGGAACGAGAGCGCGCCCGCGACGGCCTACGGAGAGAGCTGAGTCAAGGAGTCAGGTTTCATGAAAAGAACGCCCTTCGTCATTCTCTCGATTGCGGCGGCGCTGCTGCTCGTCGCTGGCCCCTCGCCGTCGACGGACCGGGCGCCGGACCGACGGACGCCTCCGCTGGCGGCCGCGGCCTGGAGCCCGCTCGTCAACATCAGCCCCAACCTTTACAACTACAACGCCGAAGCCCGGGTCGTGACCGACGCCTCGGGCCTCAAGGCCTATGTCGTCTGGGAGGAATCGCGCGGCGGGCCGAAGAAGGTCCACTTCACGACCAACGAGACGGGCGCCTGGACGTCGACGGAAAACATCACCGTCCACGAGCTCGGCGAATACCCCGGTCCGGAGATCGCCCTGGACAACAACGGGAACCCCCTGGTCGTGTATCAGACCCGGATCGGCGGGAACTACGAGATCGTCTTCCGGGAGAGGCTGAACGGCGTCTGGTCCGAGGCCGTCAACGCCTCCGCCACGCCGAAGGGCGGTTCCCAGTCGGCTTCGATCCTGGTCGACCGGGCGACCAACGACTTCTACATCATCTGGCAGGACGATTTCGAGCGACCCCAGGATGCCGCCGTCTACTGGATGGGCTACTTGACCTACCGCGAGAAGGGGGTTGGCTCCTGGATTTTCTCGGGCGTCATTGCCGAGCCGACCCATCGCTGCTATTTCCACGTCGCCGACATCGACGCCAAAGGACGGACCTATACGACCTTCGACAACCGCTCGTCCGTCAAGGGCGCCGTCATCCAATTCGCCCAGAACGCGACGCCCAAGAATCACAAGACCTGGACCCGGCCGAGCCGGGTTTCGGACTTCACCGACTTGTCCTTCGCCTACTCCAAGATAGCCGTCGACAACGAGGGCAACGTTTACGTCGTCTGGACCCAGAACGTCGAGAAGAACATGGTCGACAACTCCGAGGTCTTCTTCCGGAAGAGGATCAAGGGCGTCTGGCGTCCGGTCGAGAACCTGTCCAATTCGTCGGCGCCCTCGACCAACCCGACGGTCGCGGTCAACAAGCTCACCGGCCAGGTCCACGTCGCCTGGTCCGAACAGACGGGGGCCACCGAGGGCGTCAAGGAGATCTTCTTCCGGGAGACGGCCGGGGCGGGCTGGACGACGGTCCGCAACATGTCCCAGGATGCCGGCTTTTCCGACTACCCCTCGCTGTTCGTCGACCGGGTCGGCGGCGTCCATCTCGTCTTCACCGACGACCGGACCGGAAGCTACCAGATCTACTACACGAACCGGAGGGGCGAAGGCCTGTGCTTCCCGCCCGTCAACCTGGCCGCGGTCAGCCGGACGACCGAGGACCCCCGCAAGAAGACCACGACCCTGACTTGGGAGGCCAATCCCGAGAACGACGCCAATTCGATCATCAACTACCGGGTCTACCGGAAAGTCCTGGGGGCGGAGGATTCGACCCTGAAGCTGTTGGCGACCCTCGACGACAAGGTTCTTCAGTACAAGGACGAGAACCTGGTCGGCGTCGAGCGTTTCACCTACAAAGTCTCGGCCGTCGCCAAGGGCGACCATGAGAGCGTGGACTTCGCCGTCGCCGACGACCAATTCATTCACCCGCCGTTCTTCCCGCCGGTCGACCTGGCCGTCGTCAGCGACCTGGGCGAAACCATCAGCCTCAAGACGAACGCCCTGACTTGGCAGAAGGACGTTCGCAACCGCGACGACGAGATCGCGAAGTACAGGATTTATCGCAAGCAGGCCGCGGAGGACGACGCCGCCTACGTCCTGGCCGCCGAAGTCGACCCGACCGTCTTCCGCTTCGACGACGCCGGCCTGGTCAACAGCCAGCAGTACGCGTATCTGGCGGCGTCTTATTCCATTTACGGCTACGAAAGCGAGCGCGGGGCGGCGGTCACGGACAGGACCGTCTTCGCCGTGACCTACCCGCCGGCCTCGCCGGTCCTGGCGACCGAGTTCGACACGGCGGCGGGGAGCAAGACCAACATCCTGACCTGGCGGGACGACGCCCGCAACGCCGGGCTTCCGATCGTCGCCAGCCGGGTCTATCGCCGCGATGAGGGCGCGGCGGCCTTCGCGCCGGTCGCCACCGTCGGCGTCGACACCAAGCGCTATGGCGATTACAACCTGCCCACGACGGCGAAGTACGTCTATCGTCTGGTCTCGGTTCCCGCCTGGGACATCGAGAGCGCCCCGACCGGCGAGCTGAGCGAAGCCCGCGTCTTCCCGCCGATCAGCATCACGTTCCAAAAGGCCGTCAACAGCTTCCTCCTCCACAAGGAGGAGGTCAACCGCCTGGCCTGGGCGCGCAATCCTCTGAACGACGCGACCGCGGTCGCGAGCTACAAGATCTACCGCAGGAACGTCGCGGACCAGGAGTCGAAGCTCGCCGTCGTGGCGACCGTCGAGGGCTCGGTCTTCGAGTATCAAGACAAGAAATCCAGCCCCGCCGACAAGTTCGTCTACCGCATCAGGGCCGTCGACGGCGCCGGGAACGAGAGCGCGATCTCGGCCCTCTACGGCGAGTACTGAGCGGGCCGGGCGGGGCGTTCGCGGTCTTCGCCGGCGCGGCCCCGCCCCCTTCCTCCGGCGCTTTCAGGGAGCGGCGGGCGTCCGCCCCGCGCCGCAACCCGTCTTGCCCCGGTTTGACAAAGCCGAGAGGTCCGCTATAATCACACATGAAAACCTTGAAGGAGAGTGCCTGATGAGATCGAAGATCCTTATTCTTACGGCGCTCCTCGCCGCGGCCCTGATCGTCATGGCGGCCGCCCCGAGCGCCGATACGACACTGACTCCTCTCCCCAAGAATAACGCTTTGCCCGAGGGGTGGACGACCCCGGTCAACATCAGCCCGAACCTGACCTTCTGGAGCCACGAGCCCCGGCTGATCACCAACGCG
>JAFGBC010000100.1 GCA_016933355.1 Candidatus Aminicenantota bacterium | reverse complement strand
CGAGGAAGACGCCAGCATCGTCCGGATCGAGTGGGAGCAGACCTCAATCGGGAATTTCGAGGTCATCCGCGAGACGGCCGAGAGGCTGGAGGCGGAGCCGGCCCTGATTTCGACCACGGATTACGGCGTCGTCAAGAACGGCATCCGCTTCCCGAGCCGGGACACGACGGAAGAGGCCTATCTCATGAAAAAGGGAAAAAGGTTCGTCCGCTCGAGGTCGACGATCGTCTACAAGGATTACAGGTTCTTCACCGTCGAGACCGACGTGACGTATTAGGAGGACAGCCGTGGCCATCGCGAACGTGCCTTTCACGCTGACCGATTGGACCGGGCTGCCCCGCGTCGAGCACAAGGGCGAGACGGGGACCTCGACCTGGAAGACCGTCGACGCCGGCGGCGTCCGGGTCCGGGTGGTCGAGTATTCCCCTCGCTACAAAGCCGACCACTGGTGCGGGCGCGGACACATCCTCCTTGTCCTGGACGGAGAGCTGGAGATCATCGTCCAGGGCGGCGGCGCCCATATCTTGAAGCCGGGCACGGGCTTCGTCGCGGGGGATGATCCGACCCGCCCCCACCTCGTCCTGAGCTCGAAGGGCGCCCGCGTCTACATCGTCGACTGACCCGGAGTCAGGCCCGGGCCGCCGCCTCCATGAGCAGGAAGAAGGCCTGGCCTTCGGTGGCGACGCCGGGCGCCTCGAACGTCGGGGAACCGCAGACGTCCCGGACATAGCCCCGTTCGTCGACCTTGGCCTCGGCGGCCGCCCTCATCCGGTCCGCCCGCGGCCGGTAGGACGGGTCCAGCCAGCCGGTTTTGACGCCGCGGTAGATCGTGTAGGCCAGCATCTGGGCCAGGTTCGTCTCGACGAAGCTCCGGGGATCGTCAACGACGTCGTGGAAGAGGGCGTCCGGCCTCTGACGGGCCAGGCAGCCGTCGACGACCTCCTTGATGAAACCGGTCAGGCGGCGCTTCTCTTCGGCCATGGCCGGCGGCAGCGCGGCCGCGACGCGGGTCATGCCGGCCGCCGCCCAGCCGTTCCCGACGCCCCAGAACGCTTCGCGCTCGAACGCGCCCCGTCCATCGTCCCAGATGTGCGAGAAGAGCTTCGCCTCCGCGTTCCAGAGCAGGCGACGGAATCCCTCGATCTGCCGCATCGCCTCGTCGGGCCGCCCGGCGACGGCCAGAAAAGGCGGCGCCATATAGAGGGAATCGACCCAGGCCTGGGGCTTGTGGTCGATGTGATGCAGGACGCCGTCCTTCGTCCGGGGCGCGACGCGCACGAGATAATCCAGCATTTTATCAGCCGCGGCTTTAAGCCGCGGGTCGCCCGTCGCCCGGGCGGCAAAGAGGACGGCCTCTCCGTTGGCGGCCGGGTCGGTGACGCCGTGGTTGTCGCAGATCTGCCCCAGCCGTCCGTCGTCCCATTGGCGCAAGACCGCTTCCCGGGCCAGAAGGATGACCAACTCCTTGTCCCCGCGCTCGAGGAGCGCCTGAGCCGCGACGCCTTGCTCCCAGGCGTGGCGCTGCATCGAAAGCATGACCTCGCGGACTTTGAGGCAGGTGGGTTCGATGTCTGCGCCCGTCCCGGCCTTCGGGGGGAGAGCGGCAAGCGCGGCCCCTGCCGTCAGCCCCCGCTTGAAGAATTGCCGTCTGTTCATGTGCGCGCTCCCGGACGCGATCGTCTTCCGATTATTCTCCGCTCAAGCTGTGAGAATGGTAGCGGGCGGAGCGCGGCGTTGTCAATCCGCGTCCCGGCCGGCGCCGTCGGTCGTTTCCGCGACAGCGCTCGCGACCGCCTTGAGGGCGGACTCAATGTCGATCATCCCGTATCCCGTCCGGTCGTTGGGCGTCGGTAGGCCGAAGCGCTCGTTGGCGGCCGTGCGGCGCAGGACGCCCCGGACCGTCTCGACCAGGCGGCCGGGCCTGGCGCGGAGCTCGGCCCGAAGCCCGGGGTCCATGGCCGAGATCATCAGGGCCGCCGCGCCGGCGACGATCGGGGCGGCGAACGAATTGCCGAGGGCGGGCCGAGCCGAGGGCCGGACGCTGAGGTTGGAGGGCCAGTCCGACCAGAGATCACAGGCGGGGGCCGCGACGTCGATATACGGCGCGCGGACCGAGAAAGCCCAGGGCCGGAGGTCGTTCGCGCTCCTCTCGATTCCGCTCACGGCAAGGCATTCGGGATAGGCGGCCGGGTAGCAATCGCGGACTTCGTCCCCGCCGTTCGTCGTATTCCCCTGGGCCGCGATCACGACGACGTTCCTCTCCCAGCAATAGCGGGCGGCCCGCCGGAGCGGCGCGGCATCCCAGGGGAAAGCCAGGCTGAGGCTGATGACATCGGCCCCGTTGTCGGCGGCCCAGACGAGGCCGGCCGCGACAAGGCTCACGGACCAGATCGTGACGGGAGGGCCGTCGAGGGTCGAGGGGTCGACGACCTTGACGAAGAGGAGCCGCGCCCGTGGCGCAGTCTCGTGAGCCAGCGTCGCGATCATGGTGCCGTGGCCGACCCTGTCGTGGGGAAAGCGGCCGCCGGCCCAGGGCGGAAGGCGCCCGTCCAGGACGTTCCTCCAGCCGGCGGTGCGATCCCTGATCTCGCGGATCGTCGCGTCGACCCCGGAGTCGATGATCGCGACCTTGATCCCGTCTCCTTGGGATAGACGGTGGACGCCGCGCAGCTTCATCTCCTCGACGGCCCAGTTCCATTTGGACTTCCCCGTCCGCTTCCTCAGAAAATTCTTGTAGAAAGGGTAATCGTTGTTGGCGTAGAAGCCCGCCGAGGCCAGCACGGCCTTCAGGCGGGACGCGCCCGGAGGCCAAGCGTCAAGGGATTCCAGCGACGTCAGGAACGCGTCGGCCATGCGGACGGAGAGGTCGACGCAGCGGGCTTCAAAATCCGGAGCGTCCGGGCTCAAGTCCCCTAGGTAGAAGTAAAAGCTCATCAGATGATCGTAGACGCCCCGGAGCCCGGCCGGGCCGTCGACCAGAGCGTCCCTGTCGTCGCCCTCCGCCATCCGTGACGCGCCGGCCTTGAGGCGCTCGAAGAACGCGGCCCGGCCCAGATCCCAGGCCCGGTCCCACGTTTTCTCCCGGCCGGGGTCGTCGGGGGAGAGAGAGATCGTCAAGGCTAGAAGCCAGACCAGAAAGGGAAGGATCCCTCTTTTATGCATCGCGGCAAAGGCTCGGGAAACGATCGCCCATCATAGGCAAAGTATACAGCCGCATCGCTGTTCAGGAAACCGGGGCTTCACCCGCAGCGCCCGCTCCCGGCCGATTTCGATTCAAGAAGAATCAGCGGGCGAACCCCTTCCGTTTGAGGACGGCGTCAACCTTCGGCGCGCGGCCGCGGAATCGCTCGGAGAGGGCCATCGGGTCCTCGCTTCCGCCCCGGGCCAGGATGTTCTCGCGAAAGGCCGCGGCCGTCGCCGGGTCGAACAGGCTCGTTTCCTTAAAGGCTTCGAAGGCATCGGCGTCGAGGACTTCGGACCAGATGTAGCTGTAGTAGCCGGCCTCGTAGCCGCCCGAGAAGATGTGCCGGAAATGGGGGCTCCGGTAGCGGACGACGATCTCGGGGATCAGGCCGATCCGCGCCATCGACGCGGACTCGAACGCGACCGGATCCTTCTCGGCCGGGTCGGTCAGGGTGTGCCAGTCCATGTCCAGGTAGCAGGCGGCCAGGTACTCGACGGTCGAGAACCCTAGGTTGAAAAGCCCGGCCTGCTTGACCTTGGCCAGCAGGTCGTCGGGGATGGGCTCGCCGGTCAGATAATGCCGGGCGTAGGACTTGATGACCTCAGGGTGCGAGGCCCAATTCTCCATGATCTGCGAGGGGAGCTCGACGAAATCCCTGGCGACCGATGTCCCCGAAAGCCTTTCGTAGGAGCAGCGCGAGAGAAGGCCGTGAAGGGCGTGGCCGAACTCGTGGAAGAGGGTCAGGGCGTCCTCGTAGCTGATGAGCGAGGGCGTGTCGCCGGCCATGCGCGGGAAATTCCCGTTGTTGGTAACGACGGGAGCCACGAAGGCGCCGCCGCGCGCCGACTGGCGACGGAACTCGTTCATCCAGGCGCCGCCGCCTTTGCTCGGCCGGGGATGATAGTCCGTGTAGAGAATCCCGACGTGGCGGCCGTCGGCTTCCTGGACCTCGAAGACCTTGACCTCGGGGTTGTAGACGGGGATATCGGTCCGCTCGACGAATTTCAGGCCCCAGAGCTTCCCGGCCGTTGCGAAAGCGCCGTCCCGTACGTTCTCGAGCTTGAAGAAAGGGCGGAGCGTTTCGTCGTCGAGGTCGTACTTGGCCTTCTTGACCTTCTCGGCGTAAAACCACCAGTCCCAGGGCTCGAGCTTAAAATCGCCGCCTTCCTTGCGGATCATGTCCTGGAGGTCCCGCGCCTCCTGCCTCGCTTGGGCCAATGCGGGCTTCCAGACCTGGTCGAGGAGGCCGGCGACGCCGGCCGGAGTCTTGGCCATGTTCTCGGCAAGGACGAATTCCGCGTACGTCTTGAACCCGAGCAGCCCGGCTTTCTTGACGCGGCGGGACGCCATCCGGGACAGGATCGCCTTGTTGTCGTATTCGTTGTTGTTGTCGCCGCGCTGGAGGAAGGCCTTGAAGAGCGTCTCGCGCAGGTCGCGCCTCTCCGCGTAGGTCAGGAACGGGATCAGGCTCGGCTTGTGCAGGGTGAAGACCCATTGCCCCTCCAGGCCCTTGGCCTTGGCGGCCTCCGCGGCGGCTGCCAGGACGGCTTCGGGAAGGCCGGCCAGGTCTTCGGCCTTATCGACGGCCAGGAAGAAGCCGTTGTCCTCCTTGAGGACGTTCTCCTCGAAGCGCACGGCCAGGACGGCCAGCTCCTCGTTGATCTTGCGCAGCTCGGCCTTGTCCGCCTCATTGAGGTTGGCGCCGCCCCGGACGAAGTCCTTGTAGGTTTTGTCGAGCAGGGTCGCCTGCTCGGGCGTGAGTCCCAGCTCCTCTTTCCTGTCGTAGACGGCCCGGACCCGCTCGAACAGCCCGGCGTTGAGCAGGGTGTCGTCCTGGAGCCGGGAGAGAAGCGGGGCGACCTCCTTGGCGACGGCCTGCATCCGATCGTTCGTATCGGCCGACATCAGGGGACTGAAGACGTTGTTGACGCGGTTGAGAAGGCCGCCGCTCGCCTCGAGGGCCTCGATCGTGTTGGCGAAGCTGGGAGGCTCGGCGCTGTCGACGATGGCGTCGACCTCGGCTCGGGCGGCCTCGATCCCTTTAAGAAAGGCGGGCAGGTAATGGTCGTCCTTGATCTTGTCGAAGGGGGGCGTTTCGAACGGCGTGTCCCAGGCGGCGAGCAGGGGATTCTCCTCCGGGACGGCCGCTTTTTTCGTCTCTTGGACGGTGCAGCTCGAGGAGAGGAGGGCCAAGGCCGCCACGGTCAGGATGATCGGGGTCGCTGTCTTCATGGGCGTCACCTCCGTGGATTCGGAAGCGCTATTGTTCACCAGATTGCGGAGTTTTTCAAGGGCGAATCCCGGAGGCCGGTCCGTATCGCGCCGGATTCGCGTTTGACTTCGCCCGGCGATGGCCCTATCATCGGCTCGCCGACAAGGTTGATCGTGGATGAGCGTCTGAACAAGGCCAAGCGAAGCCTGGACGGCTTGTCGGT
>JAFGBC010000315.1 GCA_016933355.1 Candidatus Aminicenantota bacterium | reverse complement strand
GTCCGAGTGGATCGGGGTCAGCGACGCGTAGCCGAGCCGGACGGCTTCCAAGTCCGTCCCCGGCCCGTCCTTGGTTCTGGGGTTCCCGGCCCCGATGCGGTAGACGGAGCCGAGGCGCGTGTCGCGCGTCTCGATGATCTCCGGCGAGTAGCAGCGTTCCCCGAGCTTGGCGAGGCGAAGGCCGCGGACGGGGGCGGGGGGGACGTTGCAGCTCAGGGTGATGCCTTCGGGAAGCGATCGGCTCAGGAGGCGGCGGCCGATCCGGACCGCGAGCGAGGCGGCCGTATCGTAGTCGAACCGGCCGCTCTCGTTGGGGAGCTGGGAGATGGCCAGGGACGGGATGCCGATGAACGTGCCCTGGATCGCGCCGGCGACCGTCCCCGAATAGGCGATGTCCTGGCGGCCTAAGTTCGGGCCGCTGTTGATGCCGGACAGGACGAGGTCGGGACGCCGGCCCAGGATCTTGCAGACGGCCAGGTAGACGCAGTCGGCCGGAGTTCCATCTACGGCGTACCAGGCTGGGCGGAGGCGCCGGGCCCGGAGCCGGCCGTGAAGCGTGAGCGCGAGGGACGTCGCGCTGCGCTGGCGGTCCGGGGCGACGACGAAAACGCGTCCGAGAACCCGGGCCGCCCGGGCCAGCCGGACCAGGCCTTCCGAGGCGATCCCGTCATCATTGACAACGAGGACGAGCGGTTTGCGGTTCTCGGACACGGGCGGAGCCTTTATTTCTTGACCATGACCAGCATCATCTTGAAACGGGTCACGGCCTTGAGGCCGTGGGGGACATTCGCCGGCATGATGATGAGATCGCCGTCGCCGAGGTCGTGTCCCTGCCCCCCGATCGTGATCCGGACCTTGCCCTCCAGGACGTGGACGAGGGCGTCGAAGGGCGCCGTGTGCTCGCTGAGGCCCTGGCCGGCGTCGAAGGCGAACAGGGTGACGGTGCCGGCCGGCTTCTTGATGATCTCCCGGCTGACGACGGCCCCCTTTTGGTACGCGACGAAGCCGCGCGCCGGCCCGGCTCCGGCCGCCATCTTGGGTTCGGGCGCTTTATTCTTACGCTCCGTCATGGAAAGGCTCCTTTCTTCGGCTCAGACGCCGAAGCGCCGGCGCAGGGCTTCGGCCTTGTCGGTCCGCTCCCAGCTGAACTCGGGGATCTCGCGGCCGAAGTGGCCGTAGGCCGCCGTCTTCGTGTAGATCGGGCGGCGCAGGTCGAGCATCTCGATCATGCCCTTGGGCGTGAGCCGGAACATCTCGCGGACGGCCTTCTCGACCTCCCGCTCCTCGACCTTGCGCTGGCCGTGGAGGTTGATCATCAGCGACTGGGGCTCGACGACGCCGATGGCGTAGGAGAGCTGGACCGTGCACTTCTCGGCCAGGCCGGCGGCCACGACGTTCTTGGCGATGTAGCGCGCGGCGTAGGCGGCCGAGCGGTCGACCTTTGTCGGATCCTTGCCCGAGAAGGCGCCTCCGCCGTGGGGGCAGCTCCCGCCGTAGGTGTCGACGATGATTTTGCGCCCGGTCAGGCCGGTGTCGCCCTGCGGCCCGCCGATCTCGAAGCGGCCCGAGGGGTTGATGTAATACTCCATGGTCTTCGACCGCAGCTCGGCCGGGATCACGGCGTCGACGATCTCGCGCCGGACCTCTTCCGCGATCCGTCCGTTGGCGACGTCGCCGGCGTGCTGGGTCGAGAGGACGACCCGCTCGACCGCGACCGGACGGCCGCCGATGTAGCGGACGGTGACCTGGGATTTGGCGTCGGGGCGCAGCCAGGGGATCCGCCCGCTCTTGCGGAGCCTGGACTGGCGCTCGACCAGGCGGTGGGCGAGCGTGATCGGGAGCGGCATGAGCTCGGGCGTCTCGCGGACGGCGTAGCCGAACATCAGGCCCTGGTCGCCGGCGCCGATCTCGCCGTCCGTCCGATGGACGACGGCGTTGGCGATGTCGGCCGACTGGCGGCCGAGCATGTTCTTGACGACGCAGGTCGCGGCGTCGAACCCGTAAGACGGGTCGATGTAGCCGATTTCGCGGACGGTCTCGCGAACGATCGTCTCGACCGAGATCTCGGCCGACGTCCCAAGCTCGCCGGCGACGATGACCGTGTTCTGCGTCAGCAGCGATTCGCAGGCGACGCGGGCTGTCGGGTCGACCCGGAACAACGCGTCGAGGACGGCGTCCGAAATCCGGTCGGCCATCTTATCGGGATGGCCTTCCGAGACGGATTCGGATGTGAACAGGAACTCTTTGTCCATGGACTTTTGATCCACCTCCTAAGAAAAACTCCCAAAATAAAAAAAGCCCGGCGCTCCGAACCAGAGGCCAGGCGAACCCCTCAGGGGAGGGATACGAAAAAAGCCCGGGCTAAAAATCGAGCCTCAGGCCTTGGTTTTTTAGCACCTTGTTGTGCGGTTGCAATACACCTCAAATCAACCCGCTGGTTCGGTTGTCAAACACACCAAGCCGAAGCTTGACGACCCCGAAGGGTCGCGTCTGGTCGGGACGGGCGGATTCGAACCGCCGACCCCATGCACCCCAAGCATGTGCGCTACCAGGCTGCGCCACGTCCCGACGCAAGGGAGATAGATTATAGCAGAAGCCAGCTAAAAGTGAAGAAAAATTTCAGGACGGGCGCTTCTTGAGGCCGGCCGCGATCTCCTGGAGGCCGTCCCGGACATCGGTCAGGACCTTGCGCAGCTTCTCGGGATGGACGGCCGGCGGCGTCCGCAGCCCGAACTCCTCCTCGACCCGGCGCCGGACGCCCGCCAGGGTCAGCCCGCGGGTCGCGACGAGCTCCTGAATCCTCCGGATCATCGCCACATCCTTGGCGCGGAAGATCTTTTCGCCCTTGGCCGTCCGGCCGGCGCAGAGGAAGGGGAACTCCTGTTCCCAGGACTCGAGGACGGACGGGCTGAGCTTGGTCCGGCGCAGGACTTCGTCCAGGCTGTAGACGAGCTTGGCGGGGGGAGCGTTTGCTTTGTTGCGGAAGGGTCGGTCGCCGGCG
>JAFGBC010000099.1 GCA_016933355.1 Candidatus Aminicenantota bacterium | reverse complement strand
TGACCGGCAACGTCATCTTCACCCTCCTCGAGGATACGAAGCGGAACATCTGGGTCGGAACGCTGAACGGCCTGAACCGGTACGACCGGTCGAGCGGGTCCTTCGTCCGCTACGTCCACGATCCCGGAGAACCGGCGAGCCTCAGCAACAACGAGGTTCTTCACCTGCTCGAGGACCGTGCGGGAACGCTCTGGATCTGCACTGCGGGCGGGCTCAACCGGCTGGACGAAGACGGCGGCGCGTTCACGCATTATCGCGAGCGGGACGGCCTGCCCAACGACCTCATCTACGGCGCGCTCGAGGACGCCCGGGGCCGGCTCTGGATGAGCACCAACCGGGGGCTGTCCCGGTTCGACCCGAGGACGGGGCTGTTCCGCAACTTCGACGTCCGGGACGGCCTGCAGAGCAACGAGTTCAACAGCGGCGCGATCCTCACCGCCCGGGACGGACGGATGTACTTCGGCGGCATCAAGGGGCTCAACGTCTTCGATCCCGACCAGATCCGGGACAACCCGACTCCGCCCGCCGTCGTCCTGACCGGGTTCCTCATCTCGAACCGGCCCGTCCCGATCGGGCGCCGCGGAGACCGCCCGCCGCTCCTGACGGCGGCGATCACCGAGACGTCGGCCCTCCGCCTCTCCCAGCGCGACCGCGTCATCAGCTTCGAGTTCGCCGCCCTTCATTTCGCCGCTCCCGAGAAGAATCAGTACGCCTACCGGATGGAGGGCTTCGACTCCGAATGGAACAGGGTCGGCAACCGCCGCTTCGCCACCTACACGGCGCTTCCCGCCGGCCGCTACGTCTTCCGGGTCAAGGCCTCCAACCACGACGGCGTCTGGAACGATACGGGCGTCGCCCTCGCCCTCCGCGTCGTGCCCACCTTCTGGTCCAGCCGGACGTTCCGGTTCCTTTTCGCCCTGGCCGCCCTCCTCCTCGTCCTCCTCGTCTATCGGGTCCGGACGTTCGCGATCAAGGAGCGGGCCCGGGTCCTCGAGAGGAGCGTCGAGGAGCGGACGCGCGCTCTGCGGACCACGAACACCCGCCTCGAGCGGGAGATCGCCGAGCGGCGGCGGACGGAGCTCGCCCTGCGCCGGAGCGAGGACAAGTACCGGACGCTCGCCGCCCAGATCCCGGTCGGGATCTACCGGACGACCGACGACGGCCGCTACCTCTACGCCAACCCGGCCCTGGCCGCCATGCTGGGCTACAAGAGCGTCGAGGATCTGATGACGGTCTCGGCCTCCGTCATCTTCGCCGACCCCGCCGGCCGAGCTCGGAAGATCGCTCGCTGGAAGGCCCGGGGCGGGACGGGGTCGAGCGAGATCCGGCTTAAAACGCGGCAGGGCCGGATCATCTGGGTTCGGGACACCGGCGGCGTCTTCCGGGATCGGCGGGGCGGGATCGCCTACATCAGTGGCATCGTCGAGGACATCACCGAGCAGAAGCGGGCCAAGGACCGGCTCCAAGGGGCCCTGCGCGAGAAGGAGTTCTTGCTCAAGGAGATCCATCACCGGGTCAAGAACAATCTCCAGGTCATCTCGAGCTTGCTTCGCCTCCAGTCGCGGTCCACGGCCGACGCTCCGGCCCGGGAGCTGTTCCTAGCCAGTCAGGGCCGGATCCGGACGATGGCCCTCGTCCACGAAAGCCTCTACCAGTCCCGGGACCTGGCCCGGATCGACTTCGCCGTCTACATCCGCAAGCTGACCGGCCAGCTGGTCGCCCTGTTCAAGGCTGACCCGAAGCGGATCCGCCTCCGCCTCCGGCTGGAGCGCCTTCCGCTCGACATCAACAAAGCCATTCCCTGCGGCCTGATCATCAACGAGCTCGTCTCGAACGCCCTCAAGCATGCCTTCCCGGGATCCCGGGGCGGCGAGGTCGCCGTATCGCTGGCCGCCGGCCCGGGCGGGACGGTCCGCCTGACGGTCTGCGACGACGGCGTCGGCCTCCCGCCCGGCCTGAACGCCCGCAAGACGCGCTCGCTCGGGCTTCAGATCGTCACCGGGCTGGTCGCCCAGATCGGCGGGACGATCCGGATGGAGGGAACGGCCGGGACCGAGGCCGTCGTCGTCTTCCCGCTCGAGGGCGGGCGGTCGCCGCTCAGGCCTTAGCCCGCTTCTGCTCGTACATCATCTCGTCGGCCTTCTGGAGAAGGTCGTCGATGTTCGGGAAGTCGCCGATCGGATAGGAGGCGGCGCTGATGTTCAAGGCCAGCGGCGGAGCGTCCGCGCGCTCCCGGTTATGCTCTTCGAGCTGTCGCTGCAGCCTCTGAGCCAGGACTTCGACGGGGATGCCGGTGGCCAGGACCCCCATGACCACGAACTCGTCGCCGCCGATCCGCGCGATCGTGTCCGTCTCTCGGTAGGTGCGGCGCAGGAGGGCGGCGATCTCCTTGAGGGCCTTGTCCCCCTCGGCTTTGCCCAGCGTCTCGTTGACCCACTTCGTCCGGTCCAGGCCGGCGAAGATCAGGAAGACCTGGGTGCTGACCCGGCGGCCCAGCTTGAGGAGCTCCCCGCCGAAGGTCAGGAAGCCGCGCCGGTTGTAGATTCCGGTCAGGTCGTCCTTGACGGACAGAAGCTTGAGCTGCTCGACCATCCGTTGGCGCTCGATCGCGAACCGGATCGAGCGCGCGATCAGGTTGCCGTCGACGCGGCCCTTGACCAGGTAGTCCTGGGCGCCGCTCTGAACGGCGCCGACGCCCGCCGTCTCGTCCTCGATTTGGGTCAGGACGATGACGGGCGGACCGGGCTCCTTAACGCCCTCCTGGAAGCGGTTGAAGGTGTCCTGCCCCCGGCTGTCGGGCAGAGACAGGTCGAGCAGGACGACGTCGACCTCCTCGCCGCTCGAGAGCCGTTGCAGGGCGTCCCTCAGCCGCTCGGCCTGCTCGAGCGTGAAGCGGATGTTGGGAATCTCGCTGAGCAGCTCCCGGATGAGCCTGGCGTCGGAGGGATTGCCCTCGACCAGGAAGATTTTTATGGGTCGCGCGTTCATGTCGGCTCCTCTCGGCGGCCGCTCCCTAGGCCCGCCGGGGCGACAGTCTTCAGCCCCGCTCAGTATCGCACAGCCGCCCCCCCCTATCAATAGCCCTTTGGGATGAAACCGAGGGTGAGACGGCGGGTCCGGTCGCTCCCCTTCGAGGCGGGCGGCCGGACCGAGGCCGCGGCCAAGCCGCTCAGAACGAGACCGTCAGGCCGATCCCCGCCTGCAGCAGGTCGGTCCGCGAATTGTAGACGTCGTAGGTCACGACGCCGTCCTCGCGATGGACCGAGCCTTTCTTGAGATAGTCGGCCCGCCCGCCCTTGAGCCAGCGGGCGCCGAGGTCGAGGTCCAGGATCGTCTTCGTCTCGGAGCTGTCCTCGCTGCGGACCCGGAGCAAGGCGAGCTTGACGCCGCCGCCCAGGCCGTAACTGAAGGCCCAGTCGTCGAGGTTCGTGGAGCTCAGGGTGCCCCCCCAGCTGCCGGTCTCGCTGATCGAGGTGGTCGTGAACAGGTAATGGAACCCGGCCAGGCCTTCGGCATAGGGGCGGAGCAGGCCCTCCCTGGGCTGGAGGCGGACGAAGAGATGCCCAAGAAGGAGGGAGTTCGCCGTCGTGACCCGGACAAATAGGTCGGGGATGGTCGCGCTGAGCGGCTCATCCCGCGATTCGCTCCCCATGATCAGGAAGCCGAACGATGCGCCGGTCGAAACGATGGTCCCCGGCCAGCGGTAGGCGAAGCCCAAGTCCATCCCGAGTCCGGTCGTGTCCAAAGTGTCCCCGAATTCGCCCAGCGGAAAGCCGGGCGTGAAGCGCAGGCTCGCCTCGAACTTTTTCTCCGCTGCGGCGGGACCCGCGAGCCAGAGCCCTAATGCCGCCGTCGCTAAAGCCGCTTTCGTCTTCATCCGTGTCCTCCAGGGAAGTCTATCGGACCTGCGTCCGCCGCACCCTTAACTAAAAGCAAAAACCGTGCCAGCTTGAAACCGGGTTTATCTTCGGGACCGGACCCTCCCGGAAGGGAGGCCTGTCCCCCCGGAAGGACACCCGAGACCCCCCGAAAGGGAGTCCGGCCTCCCCTAGAACCGGACGCGGACAGAGACCGTCATGGCATCGCTCAGGGGGGGAGAGCCGCTGTCCGTGGCCAGGACGGTGACCTTGTAAGGACAGGACCTTGAATCCTTCTCGTCGGGGGCGATCTCCAAAACGCGGCCGCCGTCCGGCTTGGCGACGATCCGGGCGAAGCGGACGGGCGGGTCGAGGGTCAGCGACACGGCTTGGCCGTCGGGCTCGCTGACGACCAGCGGGACCTCCACCCGCCTGTGGGGGACGGTGTCGACGTCCGAGACCCGGAGCAGCGCGGGAGGCCTGTTCGAGGGAGCGGTTTTGGAAATCCAAACCCGGCCGAAGAAGTTAACCGCCTGGTCGGCTTCGAAGTCGTCCCCGATCCTCAGGTCGGCCCCGTAGTTCTGACGCCCGCCGAAGTAGGCGTCGGCCAGGCGGAGGGTCGTGCGCTTCCAGTTGCCGGAGTCCGTCAGCCGGACGGTCTCCGTCTTCGTGTAGACGCCGGCCGTCCCGTCGTATTCGACGAACCAGCCGTCGGCCCCTTGGTCGAAATACTCGACCGTCAGCCAGACCTCCTGAGCCGCGCCGAAAATGAAGTCGTTCCCGACGTCGAGGTAGATGTACGAGGGCCGAAGCCGGCCGGCGTGGTCGGAGTAGGCGGCTTCGCGGACGATCAGGTTGCGGACCCTCCACGCGCCGTCATGATCGCGCAGAGCGGGCCGCAAGCCCTGGAGATAGGTCCGGCGCCCGAAGTCGAGCCAGACGTAGGGAACCGCGGAGAAGTCGGCCTCCTTCCAGAGGCGGATGCCTTCGGCCGTCATGTCCACGAAATGGCGGCCGTATTCGTAGCTGGGAGCGACCTCGGTCGCCTCATGCCATTCGTTCCAGGTCTCGATCGCCGCGATCCGAACCCCCGAGCCGGCGATCTCCCGCCAGGCGTCCCGGTAGTAGTCTCCGCATTCCCGGTCGCGGACCTTATAAACGGGACGGTCGGGAACGGCGCGGTCGTCGTAGCCGGGGCCGAGGCTCCCGATGCGCCCCGATGCCCGGGGGCCGTTGAGCGCGACACCCCAGACGTAGACGCCGTCCGTCGTCACCTTCTCCCAGCTCGACTCCCGGACGATGAAAGGGGCGACGCCGAAGTCCCTGGCGAACAGGTTGGCGATGAGGTCGAACGTCCTCTGGTCGTAATCGCGGACGTAGTCGGCCGTGTACAGGAAGACCAGAGGCTTGCCGTCGACGAGCGCCCACAGCTCCCGGGGGACGAGCGACCAGAAGTCCCGGATCATCCTGTAGACCATGACTTTGCCCTCTATGGTCGTCAAGTCGGGCTTCCGCCCGCCGTTCTGGTGCGGGAAGGACGCGCTGTCCAAGAACAGGCCGACCCGGGGGGGCGTTATGCCCTCGGCCGTCAGCTGGAAGGCGGCCGCGACGAGGTTCTGAAGGCCCGGCTTGCTCCAGTGGACGTTGTCACGGTCGCCCCAGTAAACGGGCAGGACGACGTCGATCCGGGCGTCGATCATGTCTAGGAGCTCGCGCCGGCTCCAGGCGGGATCCTGATACGAATAACGGGAAGCCGCGTCGGACGGCGGATGGTGGGTCATGGCATCGGTCCCGTCCGGGTTCTTGAAATGGGCGCCCGTGAAGGCGTCGTACCAGTAGAAGAAGTAGGCGCAGGCGATCTTGGAGTCCGAGGTCCAGTCTCCGGCCGGGACGGAGGGGGGACG
>JAFGBC010000098.1 GCA_016933355.1 Candidatus Aminicenantota bacterium | reverse complement strand
GGGGAGACGAGGATCTGCTCCATCGTGCCCCGCTCCTTCTCGCGGACGATCGAGAAGGCGGTCGAAATGACGATGACCGTCATCAGGACGAAGGCGATCAACCCCGGGACGAGGAAGCGGACGCTGCGCAGTTCCGGGTTGTACCAGACCCGGGGCCGAAGGTCGAGCAGGGGACGGACTTCGCCCAGGCCCAGCCGCTCGACCCGGCGGCCGAGGAGGCGGATCGAACGGGATAGGGCGATCGCTTCGATCGCGCCGAGGGCCGTCGCTCCCGTCGTCGGGTCCGACCCGTCGACCAAGACCTGGACGGCCGGCCGTCGTCCGACCGCGACGTCCGCCGCGAACCCGGGCGGGATGATCAGGCCGACCGAGGCTCTCCCGTCATCCAAGGCGGCGTCGACGGCGTCCGGCTCATCCGCCGTCCCGGCCGGGTCGAACGACTCCGTGCGCAGGAAGGCCTCGGCGAAGTCGCGGCTGGCCTGGGTTTGGTCCTGGTCGCAGAGGACGAGACGGATATGCTTCACGTCGAAGTTGAGGGCGTAGCCGAACATGACGAGGAGGAAGGCGGGAACGCCCAGGAGAAGGATGAGTGTCCTCGGGTCGCGGCGGATCTGGCGAAACTCCTTGCGGACGACGGGCCCGATGCGCCGCCGGAGGCCGCTCACGCCCGGGCCCCCTTTTTCCGCTCTTCCTCGACGGTATGGATGAAGACGTCCTCGAGCGTGGGCCGGATCCGGGCGACGCGGAGGGGTCGGAGGCCGCGGCCGGCCAGCAGACGGCGGATCCGGGCCTCAGCCTCGCGGTCGTCCTTGAGGCCGACGTGCAGGGAGACGCCGAAGAGGGAGGTCTCGGCGACCTCGGGTTCGGTCTGGAGAGCCTCCAGGGCGGCGAGGGGGTCGTCGGCCTCGACGGCAAAGACGGCCCGCCCGAACGCGGTCGACTTGAGCTCGCGCGGACTGCCTCCGGCGATGAGCCGCCCGTCGTGGATGAATGATATTTCGTTGCAGTACTCGGCCTCGTCGAGGTAGTGGGTCGTGACGAATACGGTCACGCCCCGCTCCGAAAGGTCGCCGATGAGACTCCAGAAGCGGCGCCTCATCACCGGATCGACGCCGCCGGTCGGCTCGTCCAGAAAGACGATCTCCGGCTCATGAAGAAGGGCGCAGCCCAGAGCCAACCGCTGCTTCCAGCCGGCGGGCAGCTCGCGGGCCAGGCTCCTTTCTCGGCCGCGCAGGCCGGCCATGTCGAGGACCCAGGTCGCGCGCCGGCCGATCCGCTCCCGGGTCAGCCCGTAGACGCCGCCGAAGAAAGCGATGTTTTCCTCGACGGTCAAATCCTCGTAGAGAGAGAATTTCTGGGACATGTAGCCGATCCGGCGCTTGACGCCCTCGGGGTCGGTCCGGATATCGCGGCCGCCGACGAGGGCCGTGCCCGAGGTCGGGATCAAGAGCCCGCACAACATCCGGATCGTCGTCGATTTGCCCGCGCCGTTCGCGCCCAGGAAGCCGAAGATCTCGCCCGGTCCGACCGTGAAGCTGATCCCGTCCACGGCCGTGAAGGAGCCGAACGTCTTGGTCAGCTCCCGGACGTCGATGCTGGGCTCGGCCATGGCCTGCGCGTCCCCCTTCGCTTCAGCCCGCCGCGCCGGGCGCCGGCGCGGCCGGGACGCCGAGCGATCTCCCGAGGCCTCCGAAGCTAATCATGTCGAGCCTCCGTTCCGGGCGGCAGAGTCAGCTGGATGAAGACGTTTTCGAGGGAGGGCGGGACGACCTGCCAGTCGAAGATGTCGACGCCCTCGCGCCGGAGAGCCCCGGTCAGAGCCGGCCTCTCCCGGTCCGGATCGGCGACGACGATATGGAGACGGTCCCCGAACATCTGGATCTCGTTCGGCGCCTTGAGGGGGAGGAGGGCGCGATAGGCCTTACGGACGTCGGAGGGCGCGATTTCAAGGATATGGCCCTTCATCAGGCCTTGGATCTTGCGGGGCGGGCCGACGGCCTTCAGATTTCCTTCGCTCATCAGGCCGACCCGCGAGGACCGCTCGGCCTCGTCCAGGTAAGGCGTCGTCAGCAGGATGGTCATTCCGGTCTTGAGCAGGCTGGACAGGATCTTCCAGAAATCCCGCCGGGAGACGGGGTCGACGCCCGTCGTCGGCTCGTCGAGGAGGAGGAGGGACGGCCGGTGGACGAGCGTGCAGGCCAGGGCCAGCTTCTGCTTCATCCCCCCCGAGAGCCGCTCGGCCAGGCGGTTTCGGAAAGGCGTGAGCCGGGTGAAGGCGAGGAGGTCCTCCCGGCGGGTCCGGAAGTCTTCGACGCCGTGGATCTCGGCGAAGAACTCGATGTTCTCGTCGACGGTCAGGTCGCCGTAGAGGCTGAAGCGCTGGGACAGATACCCGATCCGGCTCTTGACGGCCGCCCCTTCCCGGGACATGTCGCGGCCGAGCACCGTTACCCGACCGCCGCTCGGCTTGAGGATCCCGCACAGGATCCGTATGGCGGTCGTTTTGCCGGCGCCGTCCGGCCCGACCAGGCTGAACATCTCGCCCTGTTCGACCCGGAGGTCGAGGCCGTCGACGGCCCGGACGTCGCCGTAGAGCTTGGTCAAGCCCCGAGTCTCGACGGCGGGGGCGGGCGTCGTCAAAGGGCGCCTCCGGAAGGGGCGGGGCGGGGCGCTTCGCGAGGCTTGATCACGGCGTCGGCCGGCAGGCCCGGCTTGAGCAGGCCTTCGGGATTGGGGATCTCGATCTTGACCCCGAAAACGAGCTTGACCCGGTCTTCCTTGGTCTGGATGTTCTTGGGCGTGAATTCGGCCTCGGGAGAGATGAAGCGGACCGTCCCCGGGAAGGAGCGATCCTGGAAGGAATCGATCCGGACTTCGGCCTCGTCGCCGAGCCGGATCCGACCCAGTTCCTCCGCGGTCACGTAGATCATGACATGGACGGTGTCGAGGCGGCTCAGGATGAGAAGCCCGCCCCCGGGGATGACGAATTCGCCGGGTTGGGCCAGGCGCAGGGTGATCACGCCGTCCGCGGGCGCCTTGACCGTGCAGTCGAGGATCGTCTTGCGCAGGAGGTCGGCGGCGGCCCGGGCCTGGGCGAGGCGGGCTTCGGCGCCGCGGATCTCCTCCGGCCGCGCGATCGTCCGGATTTTTTTGAGCTGCTCGGCGGCCTGGCTGCGCTGGGCTTCGGCCACGGCCAGCCGGGCCTCGGCGTCGTCCTTCTGCTTCGTCGTGGCGCTGCCCTTGAGGGCGAGGTCCCGGATCCGCTGGGCGTCTTTGGCGGCGACTTCGTGAGAGGCCTCCGCCTGCTTGAGGGCTTCCTCGGCCTGCCGGATGTCCTCGCTCCGGGCGCCCTTGCGGACGAGGTCGGCTTGGGCTTGGGCGAGGTCCAGGCTCGCTTCGGCTTGCCGGAGCTGGAGGTCGAAGCTCGTCTGGTCGATCAGGGCCAGGACGTCGCCGCGCCTGACCCGGGTCCCCTCTTCGACGAGGATGTCCTGGACTTCGCCCAGGAG
This sequence comes from Candidatus Aminicenantota bacterium, assembly GCA_016933355.1. GTDB lineage: Bacteria > Acidobacteriota > Aminicenantia > Aminicenantales > JAFGBC01 > JAFGBC01. The sequence goes on along the minus strand of JAFGBC010000098.1, from coordinate 719 downwards.
CTTGGAGGAGATCCGGATCTCGACGGCCTCGATCGTCCCGGTCGCGGCGATGCCGTCGCTCGGCGAGGCCCGGCGGCAGGACGCGACCGGGATGAAAGCCGCGACGACGAGGCCGATCGAAAGCGGAAGCAACCGGCGGCGGGGGGTTCCGGTCATGGCAGGGCCTCCTTGATCGGGGCGGCGAGCGGCCCCTTCTTGGCGAGATAGGCCCGGCGGCCTTGGTCCGTGAGCAGTCCTTCGAAGACGACTTTGATCATGATCTCGAACAGGGCGTCGGCCGAGCGGGGGAGACGCGGGATCATCGCGGGCGTCAGCAGGCTCTGCACCAGCGTCACCCACATCAGGACGATGCCGTCCTGGTCGACGTCGTCCCGCAGCGCGCCCTCCCGGACGCCGCCGCTGATCAGCGTCTTGAAGTTGGCCAGGATGATCTCGCGCCGCAAGGCGTCGATGTCTTTCCAGATTTCGGGGGCGTAGCGCTCGATATCCTGTCCGAGCGGGCCGCCCATATGGGCGACGGCCTGTCTGACCACGCCGAGCAGCCCGATCGTTTTCTCGACGAAATCGCGGGACTCGTCCCCGATGACGGCTTGGGCGGCTCCGGCGATCTCGGAGACCGTGCGGCCGACGACGGCCCGCAAGATCTCCTTCTTGCTGGAGAACTCTTTGTAGAGCGTCGCTTTGGAGATGCCGAGCCGTCCGGCGATGTCCTCGGTCCG
>JAFGBC010000097.1 GCA_016933355.1 Candidatus Aminicenantota bacterium | reverse complement strand
TAGGCGAACGCGGCCTCGAGGGCGGGTCCCGCCTCGCTCCAGGCCTTGACCTTGCTGATGCCGACGCTCGAGCCGAGGTTGGCCGGCTTGACGAACAGAGGCGGCTCGAACCCGGCGCGGAGATCGGCCGTGATCTGTCCGGGCGCCTCGCGCCAGGCGGACTCCGCGAGCGTGACGTGCTTCACGATCGGCAGCCCGTCGGCCGCGAACAGCGTCTTCATGATCGCCTTGTCCATGCCGGCCGCCGAGGCCAGGACGCCCGCGCCGACATAGGGGACGTCGGCCATCTCGAGCAGCCCTTGGATGGTCCCGTCCTCCCCGTAAGGGCCGTGGAGGACCGGGAAATAGATGTCGGCCTTGAGGGCCTTGGGCAGGGCCCTGTTCGCCCAGGGCAGGAAGGAGCGGGCGGCCTTGAGGCGGGCGGGCGGCGCCGAGGGAGAGGGCACGCCTCCCCAGCGGCCGTCCTTGGAGATGAAAATGGACACGACCTCGAACCGGGCGGGGTCGAGATGGGCCTGGACGGCCGCGGCGGATTTCAGCGAGATTTCATGCTCGGCGGAACGGCCTCCGAACAGGAGGCCGACCGCCGTCTTTCGGCGTCGAACGGTCATGGGCCCTGTCCTTTCCTGGGCTATTCTAACCAATCCGGACCGGGAGGGTCAAACCTACAGCCGTTGATTTTCTTGACAGGGGCGCGGCCCCGTCCCTATAATTGATTCAAAGGTGACGAACGTCATTTCCGCGAAAGAGGTAAGACCATGACACACGGGACAGCCGTCCGTCTGGCCCTGGGCTCGGTTGCGGTGATCGCGATCCTGGCTCTGTCGGCGCCGACCGGCGCCGCCCAGGACAGCCCCCTCGATAGAGCGAGGGAGGAGGCCAAGACCTTCAAGCTTCTCAGCGACGCGGACCTGTATTGCTCCATCTTCATCCTCGGCGACGAGCGCCCCGAGATTAAGATCCTGTCCGCCGAGAGGGGGGACGAGAAGGTCCTGCTGAGCGATACCGACCTGTGCTTCATCAATAAGGGCGCGGCCGACGGGATCGCGCTCGACCAGGTCTACCTCGTCGTCGAGGCCGGTCCGGACGTCGTCGACACCTTCGGCGGACACAACCTCGGTGCCCTCGGCCAGAAGAGGGGCCGGGCCCGCGTCGTCGCCGTCGACGACGAGCGGTCGACCGTCCGCCTCGAAAAGTGCTGCGGCCAGGTCATGGTCGGCCATTACCTGGTCCCCTTCACGGCCAAGGACGTCGTCCTGGGCCAGGAACGGGGCATCGAGCCCGCCCCGCTCGAGGGCCAGGGCATCAGCGGGCGGATCATCTACCTCGAAAACACCCTGGAGCAGGTCGGGACCAACTACTGGGCCATCATCAACCTGGGCAACGAGCACGGGCTGGCGCCTGGGCAACAGGTCATTGCCTTCCGGCGCGTCCGGGACGAGGTGCCCCGCCAGGCGGTCGCCAACCTGGTCGTCATCGACGTCGGGATGAGCTGGGCGACGGTCAAGGTCCTGACGGCCAAGGATGTCCTCCGGGTCGGCACCGAGGTCCAGACCCGGTAAGGCGGGCGGCCTGCCGCGGCCCGGCCCACAGCGCGGGCGGCAGGGGTTGACACCTCCGCCCGTTTTTGCTAGTTTAGGCCGGTGCTCCCCCTGGGGCGCCTTCGAGTGCGGGCGTAGTTCAGTGGTAGAACGTCTGCTTGCCATGCAGAAGGTCGTGGGTTCAAGTCCCATCGCCCGCTCCAGCTCTCCTTCATGAACAAGGCGCGGTACCCAAGTGGCTAAGGGAGAGGTCTGCAAAACCTCGATTCGCCGGTTCGAGTCCGGCCCGCGCCTCCACTCTTCCCCTTCTTTCCGCTCTCCTCGCTGCCGCCGGCGCGGCCATTGACACGTTTCTCCGAAAAAGAGTATAAAGTCCTTGAATTCGCAAGACACAAGGAGGAAGGCATGGACCTCGTATCGAGAGCGAAGGCTGTCATTCTAAAGCCCAAAGAAGAGTGGGTTGCGATTAAAGCCGAAACGACCACGATCCCTCAGCTCTTCATGTCTTACGCCGCCATCCTGGCGGCGATCCCCGCGATCGCTCAGTTCATCGGGTTCGGGCTGATCGGGATGCGGGTCCCCTTCTACGGCATGTACCGGATCGGATTGGGCACGTCTCTGGCCCGGGCCGTCGTCTTCTACGTCTTTTCGCTGATTACGGCCTACCTGCTCGGGTTCATCATTAACGCCCTGGCGCCCAGCTTCGGCTCTACGGCGAACCCGACGAACGCCATGAAGCTGGCCGTCTACAGCATGACGCCGGCCTGGGTCGCGGGCATCCTCTACATCATCCCCGCCCTCGGCATCCTCGTCCTGCTGGCCAGCCTCTACGGCCTCTACATCCTCTACCTCGGGTTCGCGACCCCCTTGATGGAGACGCCCAAGGACAAGGTCATGACCTATTTCGTCGTCAGCCTGCTGGTCGCGATCGTGCTGGGCGTCGTCATCAACCTCGTCCTCGGCGCGATCTTTCTGTTCAGGCCGGGCGTCTGACCTCGGCGGCGATCGCGCGGAAGGCTGTGTCGGGCGAGGGGGCGGCCGTGATCGGCCGCCCGATCACGAGGTAATCCGCGCCCAGGGCCACGGCCTGGGCGGGCGTCATGATCCTCTTTTGGTCGTGGGCGTCCGCGCCGGCCGGCCGGATGCCCGGCGTCACGATCCGGAGCGCGGGTCCGAACTCGCGGCGCACGGCCTCGATCTCCCGGGGCGAGCAGACGACCCCGTCGAACCCGGCCGCCTGGGCCAGCCCGGCCAGTTTCAAGACTTGGTCCATGACCTTGCCCGCGAACCCGACCTCCTGAAGGTCGGCATCCTTGAGGCTGGTCAGGACGGTCACCCCGAGGAGGACCGGCTTGGGAAGGCCGGTCCTGGCGGCCTCGTCGGCGGCGGCTTTGGCCGCCTCCTCCATCATCGTCCGGCCGCCCGAGGCGTGGATGGTCGTCATCCAGGCGCCCAGCCGCATCGCGGAGCGGACGGCCTCGGCGACCGTGTTGGGGATGTCGTGGAGCTTGAGGTCGAGGAAGACCTTCTTGCCGAGGGCGCGGATCTCGCGGAGGAGGGCCGGCCCCTCCGCGGTATAGAGCTGGAGGCCGACTTTGAACAGGACGGCGCTCTCGAGCGTCCGGACCAGGGCCAGCGCCTCGTCCTTGATCTTGACGTCGAGCGCCGTGATGATGCGTTCTTCGGGTGCGATCGGATGGATCATGGCCGTACGGCTCCTCGCGGGAATGGATTTCAGGTCTTGACGGTCCCGACGATCTCCTCCAGCCGGCCGATGCCGTGCCGGCGGCAATAATCTTCGAGTCCGGCCAGGACGCGCAGGCAGGCGTCGGGGTCGACCAGGTTGGCCGTCCCGACCTGGACGGCCCGGGCGCCCGCGATCAGGAATTCCAGGGCGTCCGTCCCTGTCCGGATCCCGCCCACGCCGATGACCGGGACCTTGAGGCGGGACGCGACCTGCCAGACCATGCGGACGGCGATCGGACGGATGGCCGGGCCGCTCAGCCCGCCCAGGACGTTGCCGAGCTTGGGCCGCCGCGTCTCGACGTCGATGGCCATGGCCAGGAAGGTGTTGACCAGGGCCACGGCGTCCGTGCCCGCCTCCTGGGCGGCCAGGGCGATCTCGACGACGCTGGTCACGTTGGGCGAGAGCTTGGTGATGACGGGGCGGCGGCCGGCCCGCTTGACCTCGCGGACGATCGCCGCCGTCGCCTCGGGGCTGAAGGCGGGACAGGCCCCGTCCTTTTGGACGTTGGGGCAGGAGATGTTGAGCTCGTAGGCGGCGATGCCCTCGCACCCGTCCAGGAACTCGACGACCCGGACGTATTCCTCCTCGGACGCGCCGCAGACATTGACGATGACGGCGGTCTTCAGGGAGCGGAGCCGGGGGAGGATTTTTTCGGCGAAGGCCGCGACCCCGATGCCCTGAAGGCCGATGGCGTTGATCAGGCCGCTCGGCGTCTCGACCAGGCGGGGCGGCGGGTTGCCCTCGCGCGGGCCGTAGTAGAGCCCCTTGACCACGAACCCGCCCAGGCGCTCGAGCTCGAGGAACGGCTCGAACTCGAGGCCATAGCCGAAGGTTCCGCTCGCGGCCAGGACGGGGTTCTTGAGCCGGAGGAAGCCGAGGTCGACGGAGAGGTCGGTCATCGAGCGTCCTTGTCCCAGACGACGGCCTCGGCCGGGAAGACCGGGCCGTCCTCGCAGATCTTGACCCAGGCGGGCTTGCCGTCGACTCGGACGCGCTGGACGCAGCCCCAGCAGGCGCCGAACCCGCAGCCCATCCGGCTCTCGAGCGAGAGCTCGGCGGGGATGTCGCGCGCGGCGGCGATGCGGCCGACCGCTTCGAGCATGGGGTCGGGGCCGCAGGCGAAGATCATCGCCGGCGCGGCCTTGCCGGCCTCCTCCTCGAGAGCCGCCGTCACGAACCCCTCGCGGCCGGCCGACCCGTCGTCGGTCGTCAGGACCTGGTCGAAGGCTTCGTCGCGGAAGCGGGCGGCGAGCGGAACGTCGTCCTTGGTCCGTCCCCCGTAGAGGATCTTGACCGCGGCGCCCAGGGCGCGGAGCTCCCAGGCCAGGAAGTAGAGGGGGGCGATGCCCCGGCCGCCGCCGACCGCGAAAACGGCCTTCCCGGCCAGGCAGGGATCGACGCTGAAGCCGTTGCCCAGGGGGCCGAGGACGTCGAGCGTTTCGCCCGGGCGCTTCCGGGCCAGAAGGGCCGTCCCTTCGCCGGCGATCTTGAAGAAGACGCCCAGGGCTTTGTCCTTGCGGAGATGGATGCCCAGGGGCCGGCGCAGCAGGGGATAGGGGCCGTCCGCGACCCGGACCATCAGGAACTGGCCGGGACGGGCCAGAGCGGAGATCGTCGGCGCTTCGAACCTCAGAAGGACGTAATCCCCCCACGCCTCTCGTCCGACGATCTTGGCTTCCGGGTTTTTCAGCACGGCGGGGCCGCCTTCTTGCGATACGCCATCGATTTCTTTCCGCGCATGAGACGATCTCAGGCGTCGATATCCCGTTAATACTTACTATAGATCGAAAAATCTTTCAATCCACCTCTCCCGAGCGGATTTTGGAGCGGCCGTTGACTTGCCGGGGGCGTTGGACCATAATTTCTTCTTGCCGTCATCGCGACAGGAGGACTCATCCATGAATATCTCGCTTCGCGGGCAGAAAATCCAGGCCTCGCCGATCCGCAAGCTCAAGCCCTACGCCGACCAGGCCATCGCCCGGGGCGTCAAGGTCTACTTCCTCAACATCGGCGACCCCGACGTCCCGACCCCCCAGCCGGTCTACGACGCCTTCCGCGACTTCAAGGACCCCGTCCTGAGCTACGGCCCGGCCCAGGGCTTCAAGGAGCTCCATGTCGCGATGTGCGATTATTTCGCGGGCTATAACATCCCGCTCGCGCCCGACAACATCATCGTCACGACCGGCGGGTCGGAGGCGATCCTGTTCGCCTTCAACGTCGTGGCCGACCCCGGCGACGAGATCATCGTCTTCGAGCCCTTCTACACGAACTACAACGGCTACGCCTATTTCGCCAACGTCAAGCTCGTCCCGGTCACCCTGCGCGGCGAGAACGGCTTCCGGCTGCCGCCCGACGCGGAGATCGAGGCGATGATCAACCCCAAGACGCGGGCCATCCTCCTCTGCTCGCCCAACAACCCGACCGGCACCGTCTACACGCCCGAGGAGTTGGAGCGGATCGCCCGCATCGTCAAGAAGCACAACCTGTACCTCATCGGCGACGAGGTCTACAAGGAGCTCGTTTACGACGGGCTCGTCCACAAGAGCATCCTCGAGTACAAGGCCATCGAGGACCGGACGATCGTCGTCGACAGCATCTCGAAGCGCTTCTCCTGCTGCGGGGCGCGGATCGGGGCCCTCATCACCCGGAGCAAGGACATCTACGGGGCCGCCCTCAAGTTCGCCCAGGCCCGGCTCTGTCCGCCCTCGGTCGAGCAAAAGGCGGCCATCGCCGCCTACAAGATGGGGTTGTCGTATTTCGCGCCCGTCCGGGCCGAGTATGAGCACCGGCGGAACGTCCTCTACGAAGGGCTCAAGGCGATCCCGGGCGTCTCCCTCTACAAGCCCCAGGGCGCCTTCTACATGATCGTCAGGATCCCGGTCCGGGACGTCGAAAAGTTCGTGGTCTGGATGCTGAGCGAGTTCAGCCACGAGAACCAGACCGTCATGGTCGCCCCGGCCGAGGGCTTCTACTCGACGCCGGGCAAAGGGCGGGACGAGATGCGGATCGCCTACGTCCTTAAGGAAGAGGACCTCCGGAAGGCCGTCGTCGCTTTCCGGACGGGCCTGGAGAAATACCGGAGCCTCAATCCCTGACGGACCGGAGATCGTGGACTGGAGACGGACGGCCAAGGAAGCCGCGGCGATCGTCGGCCTCGCCCTCGTCCCCGCCCTCGTCTTGAACTTTGGGCTGATCCGCCGCCAGCTCAGGGGCGACTTCGCCCACAGCCTGGTCCTGCCCGAGGGGACGGCCGGCGTCGCCTTCATCGGCCTGGCCGAAGCCGGTGACCTCTTCCAGAGCGGGGACGCCCTGTTCGTCGACAACCGGAGCGGCGAGGTCTATGCCGCGGGCCATATCCCGGGCGCCCTGTCCGTCCCGTTCAAGGACGCCGTGGAGGGCGCGATTCCGCTCGACCCGGGGGCGCTGAAGACGAGTCCGGACCGCCCGCTGGTCGTCTATTGCGAGGGCGGCGACTGCCAGACGAGCGTCCTCGTGACTCAGCTCTTAAAAAAGGCGGGCTTCGGGGACGTCCGGATCTTCGAAGGAGGCTGGACCGAATGGGAAGGCGCCGGTTTCCCGGTCGAGGTGGGCCTTGATCAGGAATAGGGCGGTTCTCTTCGCCTTCTGCCTTGTCGTGGGCGGGGTCTTCAT
>JAFGBC010000314.1 GCA_016933355.1 Candidatus Aminicenantota bacterium | reverse complement strand
TTGACGACCTCGAGGTTGATCGGGTCCGGCTTGCTGACGACGGCCGACTCGGCCACGGCCGGGTGCTCGAGCAGGGCCGACTCGACCTCGAACGGGCTGACGAGGTGGCCGGCCGTGTTGATGATATCGTCGTCCCGGCCCGCGAACCAGAAGTAGCCGTCGTTGTCGAGACGGGACCGGTCGCCGCTGATGTACCACTCGCCCCGGAACTTCTTCTGGAAAGCCTCGGGGTTGTTCCAGTAGGTCCGCATCCGGGACGGCCAGTCGAATTTGAGGGCGACCAGCCCGATCTTGCCCGGCGCCGGGTAGGGCTCGTTCTTGACCGGGTCGAGGACGACGCCGGTGATGCCCGGGAAGGGCTTGCCCATCGAGCCGGGCCGGACTTCCATCCCCGGGAAGTTGCTGATGACGATGCATCCCGTCTCGGTCTGCCAGTAGGTGTCGTAGAAGGGCTTGCCGAAGACCTTCTCGGACCAGACGACGGCCTCGGAGTTGAGGGGCTCGCCGACGCTGGCCAGGAAGCGGAGCGAGGATAGGTCGTGCTTCTTGACGAGCTCATCCCCCGCCTTCATCAGGGAGCGGATGGCGGTCGGGGCCGAGTACCACATCGAGATGCGCCGCTTCTCGATGAATTTGTACCAGGCTTCGGCCCCGAACCCGGCGTCGAGGACGCACTGCGTGACGCCCAGGGCGAAGGGCGCGATGATGCCGTACGAAGTGCCGGTCACCCAACCCGGGTCGGCCGTGCACCAGTAGATGTCGTCGTCCCGGAGGTCGAGGACCCACTTCCCGGTCAAGTACTGGGAGATGAGCGAATAATGGACATGCTGGACGCCCTTGGGCATCCCGGTCGTGCCCGAGGTGTAGTGGAGGACGGAGGGCGACTCGGCCGTGGTCGGGTGGATCTGGAAGACGTCGACCGGCTGGGCCTTTTCGAGATTGAAGGCGACCTCGCGTTCCTTGAGCGGGGCGGCGCCCTCGTGGTCGACGATGATGAGGCGCTTGAGGTGGGGGGGCTTGTCCAGGATCTTGCGGACCTTGGGGGCGTGCTTTTTCTGGGTGATGACGGCCGTCGTCTCGGCGTTCGAAAGGCGGACGAAGAGAGATTCATCGCCGAAGGCCGAGAAGAGCGGCTGGGCGATCGCCCCGATCTTGAGGATGCCCAGGAACCCCAGGTAAAGCTCGGGGATCTTGTCCATGAACAGGCAGACCCGGTCGCCCGGCTGGATGCCCAGCCCGCGCAGGAACGTCCCGATCGTGTTCGAGGCCAGGCGGATGTCGTTGTAGGTGTAGCGCTTCTCCGCCCCGGTGCTCCCTTCCCAGAGCAGGGCCGGCTTGTCGGCCTTGCCCATTTGGCAGACGCGGTCGGTGCAGTACCAGCCGATGTTGATGACGTCGTCCGGCTTGTAGCCGAGCTCTCTCTCAGCGATCTCCCAGGAGAAGTCCTTCAGGCGGGCGTCGTAAGAGCCGATGTTCGACATGCTGATTCCTCTTTCGTGGCGCGTTCTACTCGCGAACCCGGACCGCCGCCTCCGCCGTCGGATGGCGTTCGAGGACGACGACGGCCTGGGCCAGGTCCTTGATATGCGTGAGCGAAACCTCCATCCCGCCGATCCGGTGGGCTTCGCAAAACTCCCGGACCTTGCCCGAGACGAAGAGCTCGGGCTTGCCCAGGGCGTTGTTGACGATCTCGATCTCGTTGAAGGCGTGGCCGCCGCTCCAGCCGGTGCCCATGGCCTTGAGGAAGGCCTCCTTGGCCGCGAAGCGGGCCGCGAAGTGGAGGGCGGGTCGGTGCTTCGATTCGCAGTATTCGACCTCGCGGGGGGTGAAGAGCTTGTCCTTGAGGCCGCCCGTGCGGGCGAGCTTCTCCTCGACCCGCCGGACCTCGATGATGTCCGTTCCCGTCCCGAAAATCAAAGCCGTCTGCGCCTTCCTTCCCTGGAAAATCAGGCCGGCGGCGATCGCCCTGGTCGCGGGCGTTTGTGCGATCCGCCGACCGCAAAATCGGACCCCTATTATAAATAAGCGCGGCCAAATGTCAAAGACCGCATGAACCGGCCGCCGGACACGATGGGGGGAAGAAATTCGGCCCGAACTCGTCTAAAATAGCGGTTTAGGCAGTTCTATGTCCGTCGAAGGCCCGCGCCTTCCTGGAGAGCAATGATGAGGATTCATAAGAAAGAAGGCAAAACCCGGATCAACCGGGCCGTCCCGGTCTTGGCCGCGGCCTTCCTCGCCCTGGCGGCCGCCGCGCCCTCCTGGGCCCAAACTCCGCCGCAAGCCCGGCCGCCGGACGCCGATCCTATTCTCCGGCTGTCCCTCGACGAGTGCATCGCCCGGACCCTCAAGAATAACCTGGGCCTGGCCGTCGAGATGCTGACGCCCCGCCTCCTCGACGAGCAGGTCGCCCTGGCCGGGGAGAAGTTTTTCCCGACCCTGACCTTCGCCTACTCCGACCAGGATACGAAGACGGCCTCCTACTCGTTCCTCGACGCCTCCGACATCGTCAGCACCGCCCAGGACGAGAACACGACGACCCTGTCCCAGTTCCTCCCGACCGGCGGGACCCTGACGGCAAGCCTCTATAACTACTCGACCGACTCCAACCGCAGCTTCCAGACGATCAACCCCCGCTACGGGAGCACGCTCCGCTTCAACTTCAGCCAGCCGCTCCTCAAGGACTTCGGGTTCAAGGCCGGCCGCCGCGAGATCATCGTCGCCCGCTACAGCCGCGACATGTCCGAGGAGAACTTCAACGCCGCGCTCGAGAACGCGATCTACAACGCCGAGAGCGCCTACTGGAACCTCGTCCACAGCATCGAAAGCCTCGGCGTCCGCCGCCAGTCGCTCAAGCTGGCCGAGGAGCTCCTGGAGAAGAACAAGGCCGAGCTCGAGGCCGGGACGCTGGCCCCGATCGAGATTCTGACGGCCGAGGCCGAAGTCAGCCTGCGCCGGGCCGAAATCCTGGAGGCCGAAGCCCTGGTCCGCAACAACGAAGAGCTGGTCAAGACGATCATCAACCTGGCCGCCGAGCGGGACGACGTCAAGGCCGTCCGGGTCGCGCCGACCGACACGCCCGTCGCCGACAGGACCGAAGTCGACTTCGACGGCGCCCTGGTCACGGCCCTCCAGAAGCGGCCCGACCTCAAGGCCCTGCGCCTCGACGTCCAGAGCCGGGAGTTCGGCGTCGGCATGGCCCGCAACCAGCTCCTGCCCGACGTCCGCCTCCAGCTCTCCTACTGGAGCCCGGGGATCTCGGGCACGCGCATCCTCTACAAGGACAACAACGCCCTGTCCGGGATCATCGTCGGCAAGATCGAAGGCAAGAAGTCGGACGCCCTCCGCGACGCCTTCGATTTCACCTACAAGAACTCCGCGCTGGGCTTCACGGTCAGCCTGCCCGTAAACACCATCCTGTCCCGGGCCGCCTACGCCCAGTCCCGGGTCGGCCTGGACCAGGCCGTGCTCCGGGTCAAGAATCAGGAGCAGCAGCTCACGCTCGAGCTGGGGAACGCCGTCCGCGCCGTCGAGACCAACTACCAACGGACCGAGGCCTACAAGGCGGCCCGCGACCTGGCCCAGCGCAAGCTCGAGGCCGAGCTCGAGAAGTTCAAAGTCGGCCTGAGCACGAATTACCTGGTCCTCCAGTTCCAGCGCGACCTGGCCAACGCCCAGACGCTGGAGCTCAAGGCCCTGATCGACTACAAGATCTCCCAGGCCGCCCTCGACAAGGTGATGGGGGTCGGCCGGACGCGTCTCAACGTCAACGTCATCGAAGAAAGCGAGTGACCGCCATGACCAAGATCAAGAGCCTCAAGGACGTCAAGGCGCTCAGCCCCAAGGCTAAAATCCTGCTCGGCGCGGGGCTTTTCGTCCTCGTCGCCGCCGCCGGGCTCGTCGTCAAGAGCCTGACCGCCAAATCCGCCGGGACGGGGCCGCGCATGGGCACCGTCGCCGTCGAGATCGCCCCCGTCAGCGAAGGCACGATCCGCGACCTCGGCCTCTTCTCGGGAACCCTCGTCCCCAAGTCGCAGTTCGTGGTGGCGCCCAAGGTTTCGGGCAAGCTCAAGAAGCTCTACGTCGATATCGGCGACCGCCTCTCGGACGGCCAGCTCATCGCCCAGCTCGAGGACGAGGAATACCAACAGGCCGTCCTCCAGGCCGAGGCCGACCTCAACGTGGCCAAGGCCAACCTGGAGGAAGCGCGGAGCGCCTTGGAACTCGCCAAGAAAGAGCTGGAGCGGTCCGAAAGCCTGTACACCAAGGGCATCCTGTCCAACGCCCAGATCGACGCCGCCCGGGCCCAGGCCAACGCCCAGGACTCGAAGTATAAGGTCGCCGTCGCCCAGGTCTCGAACCGCGAGGCCGCCCTCGAAGCGGCCCGCGTCCGGCTGTCCTACACGCGGATCACGGCGACCTGGGACAAAGGGAACAGCGCGCGCTTCGTCGGCGAGCGCTTCGCCTACGAAGGCGCCCTCCTCTCCTCCAACAGCCAGATCATCTCGGTCCTCGAGCTCGAGCCGATCACGGCCGTGATCTACGCCACCGACAAGGAATACTTCCGCATCAAGCCCGGCCAGGAGGTCGCCGTCTCGAGCACGGCCTTCCCGGGCCGCGTCTTCCAGGGCGCGGTCACCCGGGTCGCGCCCATGCTCCAGGAGGCCTCGCGCCAGGCCCGGGTCGAGATCGATATCCGGAACGACGAGGCCGTCCTCAAGCCCGGCATGTTCATCAACGTCGAGATCGAGTTCGCCCGCCGCGAGCGGGCCAAGCTCGTGCCTTTCAGCGCTCTCGTCCAGCGCGGCGGCCGCCAGGGCGTCTTCCTGGCCGACCCGAACGCCCTGACCGCGGCCTTCACGCCCGTGACGGTCGGGATCGTCGAGGGCGAGCTGGCCGAGGTCCTCGAGCCGGCCGACTTCGCCGGCTTCGCCGTCGTCCTCGGCCAGCACCTCCTCCAGGACGGGATGGGCATCCTCCTTCCCGAAAAGACGCCGGCGCCGGCCAAAGCCAAGCCGGCCGCCGCCGTACCGGCCGGGCGATAGCCGCGCCGGACTTCCGGAGAACGCCATGAACCTCCCCGAATTCTCGATCAAGCGGCCGATTTTCACGATCATGATCATGCTGGTCGTGATCGTCCTGGGCGGGCTCGCCTTGAGCCGGCTGCCCATCGACCTCATGCCGGACATCACCTTTCCGGTCCTGAACGTCTCGACCTCCTACCCGAACACGGCCCCCGAGGAGATGGAGCAGATGATCACGCGGCCGATCGAGGAGGCCCTGAGCTCGGTGCCCGGCGTCGAGGAGATCTTCTCGACTTCGTCGCAGGGGTCGAGCTCGGTCCGGGTCATGTTCGACTGGGGGACGAACCTGGACGAGGCGGCCAACGACGTCCGGGAACGGATCGACCGGATCATCGGCCGTCTGCCCGAGGACGTCGACCGGCCGACCCTGCGCAAGTTCGACCCGGCCCAGATGCCGGTCCTGATGCTGGGCGCCCTGAGCGACCTCGACCCGATCCAGGTCCGCAAGATCATCGACCAGCAGATCTCCTACCGCCTGGAGCGCGTGCCCGGCGTCGCCTCGGTCGACGTCTGGGGCGGGCTGGAGCGCGAGATCCAGGTCAACCTCCACCCGGACAAGGTCAAGGCCTTGGGGCTCCCCCTCGACCTCGTCATCAGCAAGATCCGGCAGGAAAACATCGACATCCCGGCCGGGACGATCGAGAAGGGCAACTACGAGATCGTCATCCGCATCCCCGGCGTCTACACCGACATCGAACAGATCCGGGAGACGATCGTCGCCGTCCGGGCCGGCGCGCCGATCCGGCTCCGGGACATCGCCGACGTCGAAGACGCCTACCGGCGGATCACCCGCGTCGCGCGCATCGACAACACCCCCGGCGTCCGGCTCGCCGTTTACAAGCAGTCCGGGAAGAACACGGTCGCGATCGTCGAGGGCGTTCTCAAAGAAATCGAACGGCTGCAGCAGGACTACCCCCAGATCAGGTTCATCAAGGTCCGCGACAGCGCCAAGTTCATCAAGGACGCCATCAATAACGTAGGGTCGTCGGCCATGTACGGCGGCCTGCTGGCCGTCTTCGTCCTCCTCTTCTTCTTGGCCAATATCCGGAGCACCCTCGTCATCGCCCTTTCGATCCCGGTCTCGATCATCGCCACCTTCTCGCTCATCTACTTCGGGGGGATGACCCTGAATGTCATGAGCCTGGGCGGGCTGGCCCTCGGCGTCGGGATGATGGTCGACAGCTCCATCGTCGTCCTCGAAAATATCTACCGGCTCCGTCACGAGGGGACGCCGACGATCAAGGCCTGCGTCCAGGGAACGGGCGAAGTGACCGGCGCCATCATCGCCAGCACGATCACGACGCTGATCGTCTTCCTGCCCATGGCCTTCGTCCGGGGCGCCTCGGGCATCATGTTCAAGCAGCTGGCCTACGTCGTCAGCTTCGCCCTGCTTTGCTCTCTCTTCGTCGCCTTGACCGTCATTCCCTTGTTCTCGAGCCGCCTTCTGGGGCCGGCCAAGCCCGGGCACGCGAAGCACGAATCGAAGCTGGCCCTTAAAGCCGGGGTGATCTTCGCCGGGATCGAAGACGCCTACAAAAGGCTCCTCCATTATGCGCTCGACCATAAAGCCCGCGTCCTCGGGCTGGCCGCCTTCCTCCTCGTCCTCAGCCTGTTCCTGGCGCGGTTCGTCGGCCAGGAATACCTGCCCCAGACGGACGAAGGGGAGGTCAACATCACGGTCGAGATGGAAGTGGGCACCCGCCTCCAGGTCATGGACGCGAAGCTCAAGGACGTGACCAAGATGGCCGAGGCGCTCGTGCCCGAAATCGTGAACGTCGAGGAGCGGGCCGGGAGCGGCGGCTGGCGGGGCGGGGCCAACCAGGGCTCGATCACGCTCCGGCTCAAGCCCAAGTCCGAGCGGCGTCGCTCGAGCGCCCAG